>JAEMPZ010000048.1 GCA_022759065.1 Acidobacteriota bacterium
GCTGGCCAAGCGTACCAGCTGGTTTGGCGCAACGCCCCTCGCTGCCTGGCATTTGGCGCGAAGAGACAGCCCGTCGCCCCAAGGCCGCCTGTGCGCCAGCCACGCGGAAATGCGAGAAAGGCACGGCAAGCCTTGTGTAGCAAGCATTATGAAGGTTTAATGGGAACGTCGGCGGTGGCCTGTCTCACGCCCATGAGCCGCCAAGAGACACTTGATACAGTTGAGACAGTTGGAAACCTTAGCAACCCCTCCATGGGTGGCTCAGGAATCTTGCGTCGCGCGGGGTTCGTTGATAGTGGAAAGGAATCGGTAGAAAGTGGCTCTGGATACGCCCAGCGTCCTTGCTGCCCGTAACCTGTTTCCCTTGGTGTCCTTGAGGGCGGAAGCCACGGCATTGGCGCTAAGCCTCGGAGGCCTTCGGATGCCCTGCGCCAAACCAGGCGATATGCATGCCAAGGCGGACGGCAGGTGCGCGGGTTCGATGACGTTCCCATGCGACTTGATCGAAGCGTACTGGAGTACGTTTTCAAGTTCGCGGACGTTCCCGGGCCAAGGATGATCCATCAGGCAGGCTAGGGTTTCCGGGGCTATGCGCTGCACGTCTCGCTTGTGCGTCAGGGCGATGCGCCCCAGGATATGTTCGGCGATAAGGGGGATGTCCCCGCGCCGGCCCCTTAGCGGCGGGACCAGAATCGGGACAACGCAGAGCCGGTAAAAGAGGTCTCTGCGGAACCTTCCCTCCGCGACTTCCCGCGGGAGGTCGCGATTGGTGGCGCTCAACACGCGCACATCCACCTTGATGGTCTCCTCGCCGCCCACGCGCTCGAAGGTGCCGCTTTGAAGAACCCTCAGCAGCTTCACCTGCATTGCCTGGCTCAGCTCACCCACTTCGTCCAGAAAGATCGTGCCGCCGTCAGCCAGTTCGAACCGGCCCTTTTTGTCCTTGTATGCTCCGGTGAATGCCCCTTTCGCGTAGCCGAACAGTTCGCTCTCCAAGAGCCCGTCCGGCAAGGCGCCGCAGTTTACCGCGATGAACCGCCCTCCCTTTCTCGGGCCGTTTTCGTGGAGGGCCATTGCCACGAGCTCTTTTCCGGTGCCGCTTTCGCCTTGAATCAGGACGGACACATCGCTGTCGGCGACCTCCCTGATTGTTTCAAAAAGCTCTTGCATGGACTGGTCCCGCCCCACCATGTTTCCGAAAGAGGCATCCTGGCGCAGCACCTTCCTGAGAGTATGAAGCTCGGTCCTGTCTTCGACCAGCAGGAAGCAGAGCGCTTCACCCTCGGGGCGGCCGGTGGCGGTGCTCAACGAAATCCTGAGCGTCTTCTTTATTCCGCGGATAATGAAATCGTGCTCCATCTGAAGACGGTCGGTCTTGGAGCCCAAAAATGCTTCCTGGACGGATGTCCAAAAAGAACAATCGTGAGGACATTTTCCGTGTCCGCACCCACATTTTTCGGTACCGGCGTTTATACAGCCGAAAACGGCCCCCATGGGCAGGTTCATCGCCTCTTCGGCGCTCGTCCCAAGAAGGCGTTCAAGGTATGGGTTCATCGCATGCACCACCCCGTATTTGTCAACGGCGACGACGCCGCAAGGCATTGACTTGAACAGCGACTCGAAAAGCTCCTTCTGCTGGTTCAGCCTCGTGTTTGCGAAGTTAAGGCTCGCGATGGTCGTCTTCAGCCGCTCGTGGGCCTCGATGCAAGATGAGATGTCCCTGAATGCGCAGGCGTAACTGACGAGCGAGCCGGCTTCGTCTTTGACCGGCGCGCACGTGCCTTCCACCGCGATTCTACCGCCCGCGCGGCTGATAGCCACTTCGCCGCGGCCGCATTCCATGAAGGGCGGGGAATGCCACTCGCGCAGGTCCTCGATCTCCTTTTCAGCGTTTGCATCCCAGACCCGAAGTACTTGGGCCGCTGGGAGCCCCAATGCGGCCGGCGCGTCCCAGCCCGTGATTGTTTCGGCCACGCCATTCATGAATGTGACCCGCCCGCCAGGGTCAAGGGTCAGGACGCCCACCCCGATGTTGTCTAAAATGGAATGTAGCCACCTCTCGCGCTCCACCATCACCGTGGCTTTTGCCATGGATGCCTCCCTCGCGCTGCACACCTAGAGATACGCTCGGCGCGTCATTAATATTTCCAGCGCCGGCAAGAATCTGCACAAAAAGATTTATCCCGGCCTGGTCCTGGCCCATCCCTTGACGTGCCGGGGCGTTGTCAATTAGAATAACCCTCCGTGGGCGATTAACTCAGCGGAAGAGTACTATCCTCACACGGTAGGAGTCGCTGGTTCGAATCCAGCATCGCCCACCATCATTCGGCCCCGCCGCAAGGTGGGGCTTCTTGCGTTCTTCATACCTGGAATAGCTAAGCGCCACCCCATGTTAGTGCAAATTGGTGAAACCGGTTTGGCGTTAGAGGTCTTGCTGGAGATGAGAGGGAGGTCTGAATGGGTATCCGGAACCTATGTTTAGTTATTGCCGCTCTTTTTTTAGGGACATTGGCTACGTCGCCCAGGGCTTGTTCCACTTGCGGGTGCTCCCTGAACTCCGACTGGGTGAGCCAGGGCTACACCATGGAAACCGGCTTCCGCATGGACCTGCGCTTCGATTATTTCGACCAGGACACGCTGAGGACGGGCAGGGACAAGGCTGACATTGGGTCCATTTCATTCCCCAGCGAGAAAGAAATTCAGCTTTCCACCATTAACCGGGACATGACATTTGATCTGGGCTACGACATAAGCTACTCGTGGGGGTTTGACCTGGTCCTTCCCACTCACCTCCGCACCCACGGCACCGTGGCCGAGGATGACGCCGTATCCTCGTATTCGCGCAGTTCCGGTCTTGGCGACATTCGGCTCTTGGCCCACTACCAGGGTTTTCTGGGCGACCACTCTCTCGGGCTGAAATTCGGACTCAGCCTGCCCACGGGGCGCCGTGATGATGTTTTCTCACAAGGCCCGCAGGCCGGCAATCTGGTGGACAGGGGCCTTCAGTTAGGCACGGGCACGACGGGATTGATCTTGGGCCTCTACAAATTCTGGACGCTCGATTGTAAGTGGAGCCTTTTCGCCCAGGGCGAGGTGAACCTCCCGCTGAATTCGAGCGACGGGTTCAGGCCGGGGAATTCCCTAACTTCAAGCGCTGGCCTTCGTTACACGGCGTCTTCCCGTTTCAGCCCGCAAGTGCAGGTCAACCTTAGAGCCGAGAAGCCGGAGCGTGGAGAAAACGCCGATTCTGAAAACAGCGGAGCCACGCTGGCCTACGTCAGCCCTGGCTTCACTCTGCGGCTCGGACGCGCGCTGTATGCCTTCGCCTTTGTCCAAGTGCCCATATATCAACGAGTCTCAGGCTATCAGCTTGAGCCAGGGTACCTTGTTTCGGCCGGAATTCATTTCAGGTTTTAGGCTAACGTGGTTTTCAAGAACCCCTTCGGTTGAGCCGGTTCGCCATTATGAGGGCCTTGGAATCTCCGGCGGGGCGCCGCCAATGCGTAATTTTTGCCAAATGGCATAGGCGGTCGGCTTTTTGAATCGCCCGATCACGTCGCTCGCTTCAAGGACCGTGACGAAGGCTTCAGGGTCTTCCTCTCGTATCAAGTCCCTCAGCTCCCTTAGCTCAAAGCGGGTAATGACGCACAGAAGCGCCTCGCGCATGGCGCCCTCGTAAGCGCCTTCGGCTTTGAGCACGGTCAGTCCACGGCCCATTTTGAAAAGAATCTTGTCGCGGATCTCCTTGGAGCGCGTGGAAATTATCAGCACGGCCTTTCGGGGCCTTGGCGCCTGGATGGCGTCCATCGCCTTGCTTGCGACGTATATGCCGATGAGCGTGTACATGGCCATTTCCGCGTTTTCAAGGAGGCCGGCGGCCAATATTATCGCGCCGTTTAGAAATAGGCCTGCTTCGCCAACGCCGAGGCTGAAGCGGCGGTTTAGAACGACGCCCAGAATGTCGAAGCCGCCTAGCGAGGCGCCGCTCCTGAGAGCGATGGCTCCTCCAAGGCCGCTCAGCAGGCCGCCGAAAATGCCGGCCAGCATGGGGTCGTGAGTGAGAGGCTGGGCTGGCACGTAGTCGGCGAGGAGCCAGAACAGCACTACGCCAGCGCCGGAGCCCAGGGCGAAAACCTTGCCTACGTCTCTAGCGCCGAGAAGAAAGATTGGGACGTTTAGCAGCAGAACCGTGAGGCCCACTGGCCAAGCGAAGAGCGTGTGAAGAAGAAGGGCCGCTCCCGTGACGCCGCCCGTGAGAAGGTGATTGGGAATAAAAAGGCCGCGCACCGCCAAGGCGAAAAGGAGCGTTCCCGCGACGAGAAGGAACCCGCGCCAAAAACCCCGGAGAACTTTTTTCAACACGTGTGTTCTCCAACTTCTGACGCCTGACTTCTCACGTCTGACCCTTAACCCTTAACCCTTAACCCTTAACCCTTATGAGCATCCCAGCGAGTTCCCGCAGTTCAGGCACTTGTAGCAGCTTCCGTTGCGCACCGTGATGTGGCCGCAGATGTTGCAGAAGGGAGCGTCGCCCATCATCGTCCCGAGGTGCGCCGAGAGCGGGTTCGCGGCGACGCCTTCCATCCTGTAGACGGGCACCGTTGCCGGAGCGGTCAGGGCCTTCTGCGCCTCTTCAAGCTCCTTCTTGGACGCGGTAGGGGAGGCCAGCGTCTTCTCGGCGTCCGGGAGCTCTTCCGGTTTTACCTGCACTAGGTCGGTTCGCTGCTGGTACTCCAGCGCGAGCACTCTGAAAATGTAATCAATGACGGACGTGGCGTACTTGATGTTGGGATGGTCGCTCACGGGGCCTTGCGGCTCGAAACGCGTGAAGGTGAAGCAGTCAACGTACTCTTCCAGCGGAACGCCGTACTGCAGGCCTAAAGAGACCGCGATTGCAAAGCAGTTCATCAGCGACCTGAAGGCGGCGCCCTCTTTGTGCATGTCTATGAAGAGCTCGCCCAAGCGGCCGTCCTCATATTCGCCGGTGCGCAGATAAACCTTCTGCCCTCCAACGCGGGCCTCCTGGGTGAAGCCTCCGCGCTTCTTCGGGAGGCGCTTCCTCTGGAGCGGCGTGCGCCAGACTTCGGCGGCGAGCGGCGCATGAACGGCGGCTTCGCTCGAAGCGGAAGTCTGGCTTGACGCGTCCGAAAGCGGTTGGGTGACCTTTGAGCCGTCGCGGTAAACCGCCAGCGCCTTGAGGCCGCGCTTCCACGCCTCGACGTAAATTCTCTCGATCTCCTCCACGGTGATGGAGTTTGGCAAGTTGACGGTCTTGCTGATCGCCCCGCTGATGAAGGGCTGCGCGGCGGCCATCATCTTTACGTGGCCCAAGGGCGCGATGAAGCGCTTGCCGGTCTTCCCGCACCGGTTGGCGCAATCGAAGACGGGAAGGTGCTCTTCCATGAGGTGCGGCGCCCCTTCCAGGGTCATGTGGCCGCAGGCGACGAGGGAGGCCTCCTCAACCTGCGGTTGGGTGAACCCGAGGCTTGAAAGAAAATCGAAAGCCGGATCTTTCGCCTTCGCGGGATCAACGCCGAGCCGTTTCAGGCAAGCTTCGCCCAGCACGAACGGGGAGAAAGCCTGCGGAAGGTCAACGACGCGAACCAACTGCGCCTCGACCTTCGCTATTTCCTCGTCGTTGAGCCCTTTTGCCTTGAGCGACGTTGGGTTGACGTGCGGGGTGCCCGAAAGCTTGCCGGTGCCGAGAAGGTATTCGAGGATATCCTGGCGCTGCGAGTCGGTGTAACCAAGGGCCACGAGAGCGCTTTCGACCGACTGGTTGACGATCTTGAAACACCCCCCGCCGGCCAGCTTCTTGAACTTGACCAGGGCGAAGTCGGGTTCGATGCCCGTAGTGTCGCAATCCATAAGAAGGCCGATCGTTCCGGTCGGGGCTATTACGGTCGCCTGGGCGTTCCTGAAGCCGTGCTGGCGGCCGAAGGTCAATGCGTCGTCCCATACCTGGCGAGAAGCCAGGGCAAGTTCCTCTGGAAGAAGGCTCGCGTCTATGGTGTGGCTCTGGTCCCTGTGCATCTTGACCACTTCAAGCATGGCCTCGCGGTTTTTGAAGTACCCGGGGAAAGGCCCCTTTCTCGCCGCCAAATGCGCGGAGACCGAATAGGCGTGGCCTGTCATGAGGCTCGTCAACGCGCCGCACCAGGCAAGCGCCTTTGAGCTGTCGTAGGGCAGGCCCTTGACCATTAAGAGCGTCCCCATGTTCGCGTACCCCAAGCCGAGCGGCCTGAAATCGTGGCTGTTCTTGGCGATCTCCTCGGTAGGGTAGGAGGAGGCGTCCACCAGGATTTCCTGGGCCGTTATGAAGGCCGCCACGGCGTGCTTGAAGCCCTCTATGTCAAAGCGTCCTTCGGAATCCAGGAACTTCATGAGATTCAAGCTGGCGAGGTTGCAGGCCGAGTCGTCCAGGAACATGTACTCCGAGCAGGGATTGGAGGCGTGAATGCGGTCCGTCGCTTTGCACGTGTGCCATTTGTTTATCGTAGTGTCGAACTGGAGGCCCGGGTCGCCGCACTCCCACGCGGCCTGAGCTATTTGCCGCATGACGTCGCGCGCCTTGTAGGCCTGCGCGATGCCGCCGGTCGTTCGAAAGGTGGTGTGGAACTCGCCGTCCTTTTCGTATGCCTCCATGAAGGCGTCGCTCAATCGCACGCTGTTGTTGGCGTTCTGCCCGGAGACGGTCCGAACCGCCTCTTCGATGTCAACGCCTCGCTCGTAAAGCAGCCGCGCTTTGTGTTCTTCCTTGCGCTTCCAGTTTATGAAGTCGAGGATTTCGGGGTGGTCAACGTCCAGTACAACCATCTTGGCGGCGCGCCTGGTCGTTCCGCCGGACTTGGTGGCGCCGGCGGCCTTGTCCAGGACCTCCAGGAACGACATCAGGCCCGAAGAGGTGCCGCCGCCCGAAAGCCGCTCTTCCTTCGAACGGATGCGCGCGAAGTTCGAACCGGTTCCCGAGCCGTACTTGAAGAGCCTCGCCTCGTTCTTCAGGAGCTGGAAAATGGACATGAGGTCGTCGCTGACGCTCTGGATGAAACAGGCCGAGCACTGGGGATATTGGTAGGCGTTCGCCGTCTCCTCGATTCTGTCCTTCTGGGGGTTCCAGAAAAAGGCGCCCCCCTGGCCTTCT
>JAEMPZ010000160.1 GCA_022759065.1 Acidobacteriota bacterium
AGTCATAGGCCAAACACGAGAGGGCGGCCGAAAGGCCGCCCGCCTTCTTTTCATCCCCCAAATTGACTCTGGCGCCTTCTGGGCCGCCACCGCCTCTTCCGCCTGGAGTATAATCTAAAGGCAAGGCGCTGGCCGCCTTGAGGGGAGGAAGAAGGACATGGCGAGCATTGACGAGCGATGCGTGAGCACGATCCGGTTTTTAGCTGTTGACCAGGTTGAAAAGGCCAAGTCCGGCCACCCTGGAATGCCTCTGGGCGCCGCTCCCATGGCTTATGTTCTTTGGGACCGGTTCCTTCGATTCGACGCAACGAACCCGAAGTGGCCAAACAGGGACAGATTCATTCTTTCCGCGGGCCATGGTTCGGCGCTTCTTTACGCCCTTTTGCACCTTTACGGCTACGGTATTTCAATCGAGGATCTTAAGCGCTTTCGGCAGTGGGGTTCGAAAACGCCAGGCCATCCCGAGTACGGCGAAGTCCCCGGAGTAGAAGCGACTACCGGGCCGCTTGGACAGGGTTTCGCAATGGGCGTGGGGATGGCGATAGCCGAGGCGCACCTCGCGGCGGTTTATAACCGCGACGGATTCCCGCTGGTGGACGGCACCATATACGCGATTGTATCCGATGGCGACCTGATGGAGGGTATCGCCTCGGAAGCGGCCTCCCTGGCGGGCCATCTTAAGCTCGGCAAGCTGGTTTATCTTTATGACGACAACCACATCTCGATTGAAGGAAGCACCGAGCTCGCCTTCGGCGAGGACGTCGGCGCCCGTTTTGCAGCTTACGGCTGGCACGTCCAGAAGGTCTCGGACTCCGAGGACCTTGGCCTGATAGAATCGGCGATAGGAGCGGCAAAAGCCGAAACGGACCGGCCGTCGCTGATCATGGTCCGCACTCACATCGGCTTCGGCAGCCCAAAAAAGGACTCGGCCAAGGCGCACGGGGAACCGTTGGGCGCGGAAGCGATGAAGGCCACCCGCGAGGAGCTTGGCTGGCCGGCCGACAAAACGTTCTACGTTCCTGATGACGTTTACAACCACGCCAAACTCGCTCAAGAAAAAGGCGCGCTGGCAAGAGCCTCATGGGACAAGCTCCTGAAGGGTTACGAGGAGGCTTATCCAGACAACGCGAGGTGGTTCAAAGCAGCGGTCGCGGGTGAACTGCCTTCAGGTTGGGAGAAGAGCTTGCCAGTATTTAAGCCGGCGGATGGCGCGATGGCTACCCGGGCGGCCTCGGGCAAGGTTCTTAACGCCCTTGCGCCGGCCGTGACAAATCTGATCGGAGGCTCGGCTGATCTTGGCCCTTCGAACAACACGGCGCTCAAGGACTCCGGTGATTTCTCAGCCAAGGACAGGGCCGGAAGGAACATCCACTTCGGCGTGCGCGAGCACGCGATGGCCGCCGCCGTGAACGGCATGGCGCTTTACGGCGGGGTTCTTCCTTTCGGAGCCACCTTCCTGGTCTTCAGCGATTACATGCGGCCCTCACTGCGCCTGGCCGCGCTCATGCAAACGCATTCCATCTTCATCTTCACCCACGACAGCATTGCCGTTGGCGAGGATGGCCCCACGCACCAGCCGGTGGACCAGTTGCCGAGCCTGCGCTCGATTCCAGGCTTCACGGTTTTTCGCCCGGCCGACGCCAATGAGACGGCAATTGCATGGCGATGCGCCATTGAAGCAAAAGGCCCGGTAGCGCTTGTTCTTACGCGCCAGAACCTCAGCGTGCTTGACGCCTCCGCCTTTCCAATTGCCGAAGGCGTTCCAAAGGGCGGCTATATCCTCGCTGAAGCGGAAGGCGGCAAGCCGAGGGCCGTGATAGCGGCGTCAGGTTCTGAAGTCCACCTGGCCATTTCCGCGCGGACAATTCTTGCGGCGGAAGGCGCGCAGGTAAGGGTGGTCTCCGTGCCTTGCCGCGAGCTTTTCACAGAGCAGCCGAAAGCTTACCGGGACTCAGTTATTCCGCCAGGACTTCCCGTGCTTGCGGTGGAGATGGCGTCGCCGATGGGATGGCGCGACTACCTTGGCGCGCGCGCGGAGGTGATGGGGATCAACCGGTTCGGCGCTTCGGCGCCTGGGCCTGAAGTCGTGGAGAAGCTGGGGTTCACCGCCGAAGCGGTGGCCGCCAGGCTTCGCGCGCTTCTATAAAAAACCGCAAAGGCGCGAAGGCGCCGAGAAAGGGAAAGCGCATGGCAGAAAAACGGCTCTTGCGCCGCCTGGCTGTAGCCCTCAGCGTTCTTCTCATGGCCTCTTACGTAGCACTTTACGGCGGGCTTTCGGCGAAGATTCTGCCTCAAGGAGCCTGGCCCAAAAGCGCCATCCCTGCCGCGCTTTGGGAGTGGCTCTTTATCATGGGCACGCTCGCGGCCCTTCCAATTTGCGCGATCATCGGGCTGAAAAAGTCCCGGCTGGCTGGAGCCTTGCTGCTTTTGGCCTCGGCGGCCGCCTCGATAGCCCTTTCCATCAACGCCGGCCCGTACCTCTGGAGATACTTCACCGGCTTCTTCATTGCCATCCTGCCACAGTGCCTTATAGGCTATTTGCTCTTTCGCGACGGGAAGCCCAAGAAGAAGAGTTCCCCGCCACCGAAAAAACATCCGCGCTGAAGCAAGATTTCACCTCGCCTTCGAACGCCACCCCTTCGCCAGAAGTCCGAGATCTTCGGCCATCGTGACCGTCCTCTGCGCGCGCTTTACTACGGGCGGGTCAATCATTTTGGAGCCCAGCGAAACCACGCCGAGCTTCTTTTTTTCCGCCTCTTCGAAGGCCAGGACGATCTTTTTCGCCTTTTCGATTTCTTCCGAAGACGGCGCGAAGGCCTCATGCACCAGAGGCACCTGGCGCGGGTGGATGCAGCCCTTGCCTTCGAAGCCGAGCCCCTTGGCTTCCAGACAGGCGGCCTTCAGCCCTTCCATGTCGTTGACGTCTGAAAAAACCGTGTCTATCGGCGTCACCCCGGCGGCGCGGGCGGCGTTGACCACGATCGAACGCGCCCAGAAAGACTCGCGCCCCTCCAGTGTGCGCTGCGCCCCGATGTCGGCGGTGTAATCTTCAAGGCCGATGGTGAGCGCGACGACGTTGGGGCAGGCCGAAGCTATGTAGGGCGCCTCGAAGCAGCCGAGCGCGCTTTCGATGATCGGCATGAGAAAACAGGGCTGTTTCAATCCGGCGGCCTTGCGGATTTTCTCGGCGCGCGCGTCCACGGCCCGCACCGCCTCGGCGGTTTCCGTTTTCGGAACGAGAATTACGTGAACGTTTTGCGGAACAACCGCGTCGAGGTCAAGAAGCCCCCGTTCCCCCTGATTGATTCTGACCATCCGCTCGCACTTGCCGAAGTCCACGGCGCGAAGCGCGTTGCGCACTAAAAGGCGCGCGGCGTCCTTCTCCGGCGGGGCGACCGAATCCTCTAGGTCCAGAATGACGCCGTCCGGTTCGTGCAAAGCCGCATTCAAAAAGAACTTCGGCTCGTTCCCAGGGAGGTAAAGGCGCGAGCGGCGGAAGCGGGAGCGCTCGGTCTTGGCGCGAAAGCCGGCGCCCGGAGGCAGCAAAAACTCGCGCCCCTCGCCAAGCCCCGCGCGCTTTACCGCCGCCTCAAGCCTCGCGGCGAGGACGAAATCCAAGGCGCCGTAATCCTCGACCGTGACGGCGGCGTGCGCCACGCCGAGGGCCTTCAGCCCTTCGCTTATCGTCGCGCGAACGGCGTCGCCGTAAAGCGCCTCGACCTTGGTCTTGACCTCCACCCTGAGCCCGCCACGGCTCTTCGGTTCGACGCTGACGAAGCAGTCGCTTCGTACGCTTTCGCCCCTGCGTCCAGCTTCACCCGTCTTTGCCATTTTTACCCCCGGAAAAATATCACCACAAAGGCACTAAGGACACGAAGGATTCCAGCGAAAAGAACCTCAAGAGGTTCGCTCGCGCCGAAAACGCCGGCGTCCGTCACTCCACCATAACCCCCACGTCTTTTCCCTTTCCGACTCCAAGCACTTCGGTGGCGGCGCTCGCGCAACAGGCTATTTCAACCAGGCCGGAGGAGTTCACGAGGGCAAAAACCGGGGCTTCCTGCGTGTACCCGCCGCCTCGGACAAACGGCATTTCATGGCCGGCCACCAGCGCCCGGAACTTCGTCTTGCCGGTCTTTTGGGAGAGCTCCTCAAGCGTTGACTGGCGGATGTTTGTAATAAGGTTGCCGAAGCGGTCAACCGCCATCACCTCTCCCTTGACGAGGCTTTCTCCCACCATCTTGTCAACAGGCACTGGAAGGCGGACGAAGTCCTCGATCTCGTCGCCGAATTTCGCTGAATCTATCCCGCGGCTCAGCCATCCGGCGACGGGCGCGAAAACGTCCCTCGCGTGGAATGTCTCGCTTAAAGGCTGCCGAAAGTAGTGGCTCGAAGTCAGGTGAATAACGCGGCTGACCGGGTCATGCTGGTAGATGAAAGAGAAGAGCCCGTTGTCGGGGCCGATGAAGTAGCTGTTTTCAGTGATTACCAGGATTGGGCGCCTTGGCCCGCCCACGCCTGGGTCAACCACGCCGAGGTTTATCGTCCACGGGGGCAGGTTCCTTGAACCGCGATAAACCGCGAACGCTCCCGCGGCAACGTCGTGTGACGGTATGGCGTGAGTCATGTCCAGGATTTTGAACTGGGGTTGAATTGTCCATAACGAGGCCTTGAGTTCGCCAACCCACGGGTCGTCACTTCCGAAATCGGTATACAGGGCGAGAAAAGAAGCAGCGTCAGCGGCCACGTTTGTTCCTCCTTGTAATAATGGTGTGGCGGTTCCAAAGGTAGAGGCCGTAAAGGGCCAGGATGACCAGGATAGCCGAATACCCGCCTCTAAGGTAGCCTCCGGTGGAGGGCGAATGTCCAGCCCCCATCTGCGCCAGGGCGAAAAGCATCGCGCTCATTGGGCCTCCTCGGCCAGGCTCCGCGCCTCATCGAACCCGAGCGAGGCGCGCGTCAATGTCAAAGCAGCCGCCAGGCTCAGGACTGCCGCGGAAGTCACGAGAAAAGTCAGGCGCATTGCCGGTTCCAGGCTCACCTTCGGCGGATGCACTATAGAACCCCACCACTTGATGGCGAAATGGACTATCGGCACGTCGAAGAACGCGACGATCGCCATGACCGCCGCCACGCGGGCAGTTCGCGCGTCATGGCCGGAGAAGAGGCGAAGCAGAAAATAGGCCGTGTACATGAGCCAAAGAACGAGCGCCGTCGTCAAGCGCGGTTCCCAGACCCACCACTTGCCCCACGCGGCCCTTCCCCAGATCGGCCCTGTGACAAGAACCACCGTGATGAAAACCCAGCCGACTTCGGCGCAAGCATGGGCCAGCGAGTCCCAAAGCGGCTCCTCTTTCCAGAGGAAGAGCAGGCTGAAGGCGAAAGCGAGGGCGAAGAGCACGTACGCGCTGATGGCGGAAGGGACGTGGTAGTAGAATATCTTCTGCACCTCCCCCATGGTCATTTCGGCCGGAACGAAAAAGAAGACCATGTAAAGCCCCGCCGCGTTTAGCGCCGCCGCGATGGCCCAAAGCAAAATGCGCCATTTTCTAAAATCCATTCTCACTCCTCTATGGCGTATTCAAAAAGGAAAAGCGGCGCCACCAAAAATATCGTATCGAACAAGCCCACGAGTTGCAACCACCGGACGCTTCCCGCCGACTGCCCTATCATAACGTCCTGCGTCAGGCTCGAAGCGGCGATCAGAAGCGGTATCAGGACCGGAAAAGCAAGCAGCGGAAAGAGGACGTGCCCCCCCCTGATCTGAGCAACGAGCGATGAGAGAAGCGTGCCTACGGCCGAGTATCCAATGCTTACCAGAAACCAGACAACCGCAAGCCAGCCGAGGTGTTCGCCGACCGGCATTGCGAGAAGTATGAAGGCGAAGACGAGGATCAGCGCCTCAAGCATGAGAAGAAACGCCAGGTTCACCAGAAACTTCCCGAGGTAAATGGCGCTTCGGTCAACGGGCGCAAGCAAAAGGGCCTGTAGAGTCCCCGTTTCCGTCTCTTTGCGGAACGTGTTTCCCATGAAGAGGTTCCCGGCGAAAAGAATCACCAGCCACAAAAGTCCCGCGCCGCTCTGCCCCAGGTCCACCCTCGTCGGATCAACCGAGAAGTAAAAAAGCACGAGCGCCAGAAAGGCGAAGAAAAATGAGGCCGCGAGGTTTTCCTTTCGACGCACCTCCTCGCGGAAATCCTTGGCAAAGATCATCCAGACGGCGCGCCAGTAATTCATGCCGCGCCTCCCGCCGTCACCTCGAAGTACTTTTGCTTCAACGACCCCGGCGAGATTCCGCTGGCCGTGGCATTCCACGTGATTCGCCCGCCGTGAAGCACCGCCACCCTGTCCACCACGTGCAGGCAGTCCTCGATTTCGTGGCTGACCAAAAGAACAGCCCGGTGAGCCGTTTTGAGTTCCTGAAGAAGCGCCGTAAAAGTGCGGCTGCCCTCAGGATCAAGGCCCGCGTAGGGTTCGTCCAGTATCACGACCGGCGGGTCCGTAACAAGGACTCGCGCGAGGGTCAGCCGCTGCTGCATCCCGCGCGAAAAAGTCCCCACCAGTTGGTCTTTGGCGCGCGAAAGGCCGAGCCTTTCCAAAAGCTCCAAGATTCTCGCATCGGCGCCCTGCACGCCGTAAAGACCGGCGAAAAATCGGAGGTTCTCAACGGCCGTCAGGTGCGCGTAAAGAAAAGAATGGTGCGAGAGGTAGCCCAGCGCGCGGCGGAGGTTGAGCCGTTCGCGCTCCGAGACCTCCCGGCCCTCAAAGAACATCTTCCCCTTGCTTGGCCTTGAAAGCAGGGCAAGGACCTTCGTCAAGGTGGTTTTGCCGGCGCCGTTGGGCCCCAAGAGGAGCAGAAGTTCGCCTGGAAACAGTTCCAGGTCAACGCCTCTGAGAACCGGAGCCAACCCGAACCGTTTTTCGATTCCTTGCGCGGAGAGCAGCGCCATCTCGCCCATGCCGCCATTTTATACTATTTCGCCCATTTGCAATTAGCGTCCGTTTCAAATAATATATGGGCGGCTGCGGAGAGATGTCCGAGTGGCCGAAGGAGCACGCTTGGAAAGCGTGTGTACCCGAAAGGGTACCCGGGGTTCGAATCCCCGTCTCTCCGCCAAA
>JAEMPZ010000242.1 GCA_022759065.1 Acidobacteriota bacterium
TGATGGATGATAGATGAGGGATGAGGGCAAGATCGCCGCGATACGCCTGACGCCTGACGCCTCACGCCTGACTCTCCTCCCTTTCCTCCCCGTCCTCCCTGTGATTCTTCCCTTGGTGTCTTGGTGCCTTGGTGGTGAATCCTTCCGCGTCACATCGCTCTTGCGGGTCGGGGCCTAATGGCGTTATCCTTCGCGTGAAAGGGGGCGTCTTTGGGAAATCGGGTTGATGAAGATGCCGCGGTCGAAAGCCAGGCTGGCGCAGCCTCTCCAGTGTCCGAGGGCAAAGCCCTGTCGCTGCGGCAGGAAATAACCATCATACTTGTTTTCACGGCGGCGCTTCTGACGCTTCTGGCGTTGATAAGCTACAACCCTGGCGATCCTGGGTTGATGTCCAAGGGCACTCTCTCGTTCCGTCCCACGAATTGGGTGGGCTACCTGGGGTCCTTTTGGGCCGACCTGCTTGTTTCGCTGTTCGGCCTGGCGGCTCTGTGGGTGCCGGTGCTTTTGGCCAGGGCAGGCTACCTTCTGTTCTTCCAGCGCCCGCTGCTCTCTCCAGGCCGCCTTATAGTTTGGACATCCCTTCTTTTCAGCCAGGCCACGCTCCTGCAAATGACCTTCGGCAACGTTGATCTCGGGTTGTGCGAGCAGGGCGTCGCGACGGCGCTCGGCGGAATTTCGGGCATCGTGCTTGGGACCATGATTGTCGGGGTTGCCGGCAACGCCGGCGCTCTTATCCTCGTCCCCCTTTGGGTGATAGTGACGTTGATGGCGCTTTTCAGCGTCTCTTTCTTCGGCATCCTTTCCCGATTCGCGTCGCCGTTTCAAAAGCTCTGGCAAGCCATCGCGCTGAGGCGCGAGCGAAAGAGGCAGGCCGAGGCTAGGGACCAGGCGCGCTTGCAGGTCAAGCAGAGGCAGAAGGAGCGGCTTCTGAAAGAAGATGAGGAGGCCAAGGAGCGGGGCGGCCCGGCGGTTGCCAAGCGCAAGGACGTCAAGCCCGCGTTGCCCTTGGAGGCGTCTCCGTCGGCCGGCAAATACAAGCTGCCCCAGAGCGACCTTTTGGAGCCTCAAAAACCGAGGCCGCCAATAGACGAAAAGGCGCTTTTGGCGAACGCCCGCCTCATCGAGGAACGCCTCCGAGAGTTTGAAATCAACGGCGAGGTGGTGGAGATTCATCCGGGGCCGGTCGTGACGATCTTCGAGTTCCGCCCCGCGCCTGGAATCAAGTACAACCGCGTCATCGCTTACGCCGAGGACCTTGCGCTGACGATGA
The DNA here is from genome assembly GCA_022759065.1 of Acidobacteriota bacterium. GTDB lineage: Bacteria > Acidobacteriota > UBA4820 > UBA4820 > DSQY01 > JAEMPZ01. The sequence continues at coordinate 1,271 of JAEMPZ010000242.1, forward strand.
AAGTTGACCACGTCCGCATAGACCGCATACTTGGCAAATCAACGATAGGCGTCGAAGTTCCGAACAAGAACCGGGAGATCATATCCTTCCGCGAAATGGTTGAATCAGAAGCCTACCGCCAGGCGCCTGGAAAACTGCCTATAGCCATGGGCAAGACAGTTGACGGCGAGCCTTTCGTCACCACGCTTGACCACCTGCCGCACTTGCTCGTGGCCGGGACCACCGGTTCCGGCAAGAGCGTCGGCATAAACGTCCTTCTCCACAGCATTCTTTTCAGGGCGACGCCGGATGAGGTCAAGCTTATCCTCATTGACCCCAAGCAGGTGGAGCTGAAGATTTACGAGGGAATCCCGCACCTCCTAGTCCCCGTCGTCACCGACGTCAAGAAGGCCGCAAACGCCCTGAACTGGGCCGTGCGCGAAATGACGGAACGGTACAAGCTTCTGGCCGCGGCGCAGGTGCGGAGCATTGACCAGTACAACCAATACGTGAGGACGCTTACTCCGAACCGGGACGAGGCCAATCTCGCGCTGACCAAGCCGCTTCCTTACGTCATAATCGTTATTGACGAGCTTTACGACCTGATGGCGGTCGTGGCCAAAGAGGTCGAGACAGCCATCGCCAGGCTTTCGGCTATGGCCCGCGCCGTCGGCATCCACCTTATCCTGGCGACGCAGCGCCCCAGCCGGGACGTTATCACCGGCGTCATAAAGAGCAACCTTCCATCCCGCGCGGCCTTTCAGGTGCGCGAAAAGCTGGAGAGCCGCCTCATCCTCGACCAGAACGGCGCCGAGCTTTTGGAGGGCAAAGGCGACATGCTCTATTTGCCGTCGGGGTCGGGGCGGCTGATCCGGGTTCACGGCGCCTTCCTTTCGACAGTTGAAACTCAACGCGTAATCAATTTCCTTCAGAAGCAGGGCGAGCCTGTTTTCGACACCCAGGTTCTCAAAGAGACGCCTGCCGGCGCGGCTGACGGCGGCTCTCAAGGCGGCTCGGAGCCGTCAGAGCTGGAGGATCCGCTCTACAACGACTCCGTCGCGCTCGTCGTGCGCACCGGCGTCGCGTCCGCCAGCAACCTCCAGCGCAGGATGCGCATCGGCTACGCTCGCGCGGCGCGCCTCCTTGACGTGATGGAACAGAGAGGCGTCGTCGGCCCGGCTGACGGCGCGAAACCGAGAGATATTCTGATAAAGCCTCAGGACCTGGAGTGAACATGCACGAAACCCAATCCTGCCTTCGGCCGTCCTTCGGCGTAAACAGCGACGCGCCTGAGATTCTAGCTCTTGCCAAGGAAATAGCTTCGGGGGCTCAAGATGAACGGGAGGTGGCCGCGCGGCTTTTTCGTTATACCCGCGACACGTTTCGCTATAACCCTTTCGCCCCGTTCGAGAGCATCGAGGATTTTCTTGGAACCTCTCTCTTAAAACGAGGTTATGGATTCTGCACGCAAAAGGCGGCTCTCTTGATCGCCCTTTGCCGCGCGGCGGGGATTCCCGCCCGATTTCGATTCGCTGACCTCGTCAACCACAACCTTCCTGGCAGGCTGGGGCAGGTGCTCGGCACGGACCGGATGATCTACCACACCTATGCCGAAATCTTCCTCGACGGCCGTTGGCTCAAGGCGACCCCTTCGTTCGAGAAAGCCCTTTGCGAGAAGATGGGGTGGCGCCTCTCCGATTTTGACGGAACGGGCCACGCCATCCTCCACGCGACCGACCTGCAGGGCCGCCCTCACATCGAGTACGTGGTGGACCGAGGCTCAAGCTCATCGCTTCCCCTTCAGAAGATGCTCGATACATGGCTTGAAGAGTACGGGGTGGAGACGCTTGAACGATGGAAGGCCGCCGCGGGTGGTAGCGATTTGTGATTGGTGATCAGTGGCTCGCTGGGACCGGGGTCTTGGCCAGTTCGCAAAGCGCCAGGGCGGCAAGGTTGGCGGCGCCCTTTGGGAGCGGGCTGGCGCCAAGAGGAGCCGGGGAAGCAGCCAGGAACGAACCTAGCTCCATCGGGTCCGAGCATACCGAAATCCATTTTCTTTCTTTCATGAAGTTGATGTTGGCGCGCTCCTGGCCGGGCAGGCCCGGCATGGCTATTACCGCCCGCCTGGAAGCAAGCGCCTCCGCGAGGCTCAACGCGCCGCCCTTGGTTATGATCACGTCGGACGCGGCCATGAGGTCTGGCATGTCGGAACGGTAGCCAAGAACCCTCAGCCTTGAGGATTCGGCCTGGGCAAGAGGCGCCAAGCGTTTCCGCAACTTTTCGTTCTTTCCGCATACGGCGACGACGTGCCAGCCTTCGGCCTTAAGGCAGGCCCGAACCGATGCCTCCATCGGACCATTGCCGAGGCCTCCTCCCACGACAAGCGCCACCGGGGCTTTCAGCGGAAGGCCGAGCGCCGAGCGAGCCGCTTCGCCGTCCCGTTGCTCCTCGAAGGCGGGGTCTATCGGCAAACCGGTGACCGCGATTCGGTCGCCCGCGACCCCCTTGTCCATGAGCATCTTCTTCAAATCCTGGTGCGCCACCATAAACAGGTCAACTTCCCGGCGGGCCCAGAGCGGATAGGCGTCGAAATCGGTTATGACCGCGGCAAGCCGAAGGGGGCGCCCGTTGAACTTCTTCCAGTCGGCCGCTATTTCCATCGCGTTGTACTGCGTCGCCACGACGATATCGCAGGCGGCAAAGCCCTCCGCTTCGAATCTGCGCGTCTCGCGGCGCCTTTGAAAAGAGTAGCCTAATGCCTCTCTCGCCGAGAACAACGGGGAGGCGTACATCCAGTCCCAAACCCACGGAAAATGGAGGGCCAAAAGCAGGTAGCCGTGGCGGAACAGCCAGTCGTAATCGCGAGTGACCCACTCTTCGAGAGAGCTGTGGAGGCTCTCGACCTGGAGCCGCGAAAGCTCTTTAGCCAGGAGATCCGCCACCCGCCTGTGGCCAGTTCCTAGAGAGTAGGAGAGAAGAGCGGCTTTTATGGTCATCTAGCTCTTGCGCGCTGGAAGGCCGTTTCGAGTGGAAGATTCTCCACCGCCCACTCGCTAAGGACGACGCAGAAGGCTGCGAAGATAAGGCCTCCGAACACGTCCAGGACCCAGTGAAAGCCCAAATAGAGCGTCGAGAAAAGCACGAGCCACGCAAGCGCGGTCATCGTCCGGCGCAGCCGTTGATTGCGGCTTCGAGCGACGAGCATCGCAAAAGAAAAAGCCAAGGACGTATGGAAGGATGGAAAACAGTTGTTCAGCCCGGAAAGAGGCCTCAACCCCTCAATCAGGAAGGGCGAAATCTGGTTCATGAGAAGCTGAACTTCGCCGTCGCTCGCCGACCACCTTTCGGCCACGGGAACAAGAATGTAGAACGGGATGATGAACAAGTAGTTCAGAATCGCGCCCCAAAAAAGCTTGCGCGTTATCTCAAATTCGCCCTCTCGGTAGGTCACCAGTATCGCGACCAGCCCTATGACCGGGAAGACGTAGAGGTAGATAGCCGAAAGGACGTAGGTCAGCCACGGCGCGTTCACGACCTGAAAGAGCGCCGTCGCGGGCCCTTCCAGCCTGAGAAAATAGGGCGTGAAGTCCCATCTGAGGTACGAGGTTATCTGGGCGTCGTACTTGGTCTCCAGAATATCCAGGAAGATTATGACGACGAGCGTAGCCACGTAGAAGAGCCAGATCCAATCCATAGCGTGGCGCCTAACGGCCTTGGAAACGAGCCGAGGTATTGACTCGCCGGGAAGACACCAGGCGGCAAGGCCCCAGAAAGCCGCCACGGTAAAGGCGAGCCCCAGCAGCAAGACCAAATCCTGGCGTGCAAAAACCATCGCGCTCCCCTAATGCCGGCCACCCATAGTATAACACCTTAAGCCACTGATTTTCAAGCCTTATTGAACGCTTTGATGCCTTTAAGGAGAATGTCCACGCACCTGTGCAGTTTCGGGACTTCGAGCACGTAAGCCAAACGCACCTCGTTCTTGCCCAAGCCCGGCGTCGCGTAAAACCCGTCGGCCGGGGCCACCATCACGGTCTCGCCGTCAAGCTGGAAATCGGTCAGCATCCACTGGGCAAAATCGTTGGCGTCATCTATCGGAAGCCTCGCGATCATGTAGAAGGCGCCCATCGGTTTCTTGAGAAGTACGCCGGGATGGTGGCAGAGCCCCTCGTAAAGGGTGTCGCGCCTCCGCCTGTACTCCTCTCGCACCGGCTCGAAGTAGTCGGGGGACATCTTGTAAGCCGCTATGGCGCCAAGCTGCTCTATCGTCGGCGGGCAGAGCCTCGCCTGGGCAAACTTCAAGGCGCAGGCCATCAGCTCTTGGTTGCGGCTTATAAGCGCCCCCACCCTCGCTCCGCAAGCGGAGAAACGCTTGGAGATCGAATCAACGACGATGACCCTGTCCTCAACCCCCTTAAGCTCCAATAGGCTCTTGGGACGGCTCCCCTCGTAGACGAATTCCCTGTAAACCTCGTCGCCGATCAAAAAGAGGTCATGCTTCTTTGCGAGCAGGGCAAGCTCGTCGAGTTCCTCTGGCGTGAAGATGACCCCGGTCGGATTGTTGGGCGAGCAGACGAGGATCGCCCTCGTCCGGGGCGTGATGGCCTTCTCGAAGGCCTCTATCGGCGGCATGGCGAAGCCGTTTTCCGCGCGAGTCGTCACCGGAACCACCTTCAGGCCAACCATCGCGGCGAAGCCGTTGTAATTGGTGTAGAAGGGCTCCGGGATTATCACCTCGTCGCCCGGATCTCCGACGATGCAGAAGGCGCATTGGATTGCCTCACTGCCGCCCAATGTTATCTGAACATCCGCCGGGGTGATAGCAATATCGTACCTGCCGAAGTACCCGGATATGGCCTTCTTTAACTCAGGAAGCCCGTCCGAGGGGCCGTAGGCCAGCACCTTTTCCGCGAAACCCCGTATGGCGTCCATGTATGCTTTGGGCGTTTCGATGTCCGGCTGGCCGATGTTCAGGTGGTGGATTTTGACTCCCCGTTCGCGAGCCTGGAGCATGAACGGCGCGAGCCTTCGGATCGGGGAAGCTTGGACGGTGACGGCGCGTTCGGAAAGAGGCATAATTCCTCCTTGAGGTTTTGCCCGCCCGCTTTTTTCAGGCGGCGGGCTTTAGGGCGGCGACTTCGCCGCGGGGCAATTATGGCACAGAGAACAGAGCCAAAGAAAGCGGGGCCGATGCCTACGTTCCGAGGGTCGGTGACGATCCCGCAGAGGGCGAGCTTTATAAGGCGCATCTTCGCCGTTTCAGGCCCCGCCTACCTCATCAGCGTCGGCTACATGGACCCGGGCAATTGGGCCACCGATATCGCCGCCGGATCAAGCTACAATTATTCGCTCCTTTGGGTGCTTTTGATGTCCAACGTGATGGCGGTCATCTTGCAAAGCCTTGCCGTCAGGCTGGGAATCGTCCGCGGGCTGGACCTCGCCCAGGCCTGCCGCGCGGAATACAGCCGGGGCGTCAACGCGGCGCTGTACGCCCTCTGCGAAGTGGCGATCACCGCCTGCGACCTGGCGGAGGTGCTGGGGTCAGCCATAGCGCTCCAGCTTCTTTTCCACATTCCGCTGCTTTGGGGCGTGCTCCTGACGGCCGGGGATACCTTCGCGCTCCTTTTCCTCAGCCAGTTCGGCATAAGAAAGCTCGAAGCGGTTATAATCTCGCTGATCTCGCTGATTGCCGCCGCCTTTTTTGTTGAAATCATTTTGGCTCGCCCCGACTGGACCGGGGTCGCCTCGGGCCTGGTCCCATCGCTTGCGGGACCGGGGGCGCTCTTCGTGGCGATCGGCATGATCGGGGCCACGGTCATGCCACACAACCTTTACCTGCACTCCGCGCTTGTACAGAC
>JAEMPZ010000237.1 GCA_022759065.1 Acidobacteriota bacterium
ACTGGCGGGGGGTCTTTGTCGTCAAGCTCGGCAAATACGCCAAGGAGGAACCCAAGGCTTTCGGCTAAGGGATCGTCACGGGCAAGAGCCTCGATGAGGTGATCCTGGACTATCTCACCAGCGAAAGCGACGGCGAGAAAATGGTGGTCTCGGTGCTTGACCAGAGCGAGATGGCCGCTGGCGCCAGCGGGCGAGTCCAGATCAAGGCGGCCTCCGAAATTTCCCAGTCACCGGTGATGGGAGCGCAGGTGCAGGTTACGCTGGCCACGTCGGACGGCTTGGTGAAGCAGCTTTTCAAGGGGGCGACCAACGCGGGCGGGCTTTGCCTCGCCACTTTCGCCATCCCCGCCGTTTCGGAAAGCGCCGTTGTCATAATAGATGTCTCCCACCCGCGAGGCGGGAAACAGCTCAAATACCTGGTGACGCGCAAGCCATGACGAGGCTGAAAAACAACGGCGAGGAGCGTGACGTTTTGGCTGGGGGAGATCAAGCCTGAAGGATGGAGATGTCCTAGGGATAGTTTCGCTTGTTGGGGGAGGCTGATCTTTCCCTGACGATGGGCGGTTAGCTCAGCGGAAGAGCGCCTGCCTTACACGCAGGATGGCACTGGTTCAAATCCAGTACCGCCCACCATAGACGCAAGACGCGAGACGGATCAAGCTCAAGCGCTTGGGCGGCCATCGCGCCTCGCCATTCGTCTTCGTCTTATAACCGGTAATTTGCGGTATACTTTACGGCCTGGGAGGCCTGATTGAGAGAAGAGGATCTGGCCGGCGCGGTGGAAGCGATTCTGTTTGTCTCCTCCGAGCCTGTGACGGTGCAGCAAATCAGCGATGCGCTACAGGGCCAGGCCACGCCGCCGCAAATTCTCGATATTCTTGAAGGACTTCAAACCCTCTACAGCCGGATGTCGCTCGGGTTGGAAGTCCGCCGGGTGGCGGAAGGTTTCCAGTTCGTTACGAGGCCGGCCCACGGAACCTTCGTCAAGAACTTCCTCAAGGCGCAGAACCTGCGCAAGCTCTCCCCGGCGGCTGTGGAAGCGCTGGCAATCGTCGCCTACAAACAGCCCGTGACAAACGCCGAGGTCAGCGCCATTCGAGGGACCGAGTCGGGGCAGGTTCTCAAGGGGCTTTTGGAAAAGAAGCTGATTCGCATCGCCGGGCGCCGGAACGTCGTCGGAAAGCCTCTTTTATACGCGACGACAAAGGAGTTCCTCGTCCACTTCGGCCTCAATTCCCTGGACGACCTTCCATCTTTCCGCGAGCTCGAGGAGATCTTCAGGGAAGGGGTCAGGCAGGAGAGCCTTTTCAAAGAGGTTGAAGCGGAGGAGAAAAGGAGGGCCGGCAAGGCCCTGGAGGAAGGGGCCGGCGCCTCAGAGGCGTTGGATGAGAACCTCTTCTCGGAAGCCTCCTCTCACGAGGATGATACCCCTGCCGGCCTTCAGGAAAAACCGGAAGGTGGAGAAGATTTTGGCGACGGCGAAGTTAAGGAAGGCGAAAATGAGGGCTGAGAAGGGTTCGCCGGATGGGGCGCTCAGGCTGAACCAGTATATTGCCAGGTCGGGCGCCGCGTCGCGCCGCCACGCCGAGGAGTTCATCCGCCAGGGGCGCGTGCAGGTCAACGGCTCGACGGTCAGCGAACTGGCGACGCTCGTCGTGCCCGGCAAAGACGTCGTGAAACTGGACGGGACGCGCCTCAAGCTTCCGGAACACTCCTCCTGCTTTGTTCTCTACAAGCCGAAGGAGGTGGTAAGCACGCTCGATGACCCGCAGGGAAGGCCGTGCCTCAAGGCCTATCTTCCGCCGGGCGCGAGGGGGCTTGTGCCGGTCGGCCGCCTTGATTATCACAGCGAAGGCCTCGTGCTGTTGACGAATGATGGAGACCTGACTTTCCGCCTTCTTCACCCGCGATTCAAAGTGCAGAAGGTATACAACGTCAAAGTCAAAGGGACGCCAGATGCCGCGTCGCTTGACCGCCTCAAGCGGGGCATCGTGCTTGAGGGAAGGCGGACGCTGCCGGTCGAAATAAAAAAGATACCTTCGAGAGAGACCAGGCACACCTGGCTTGAGGTCCGAATGAGCGAGGGCCGGAAGAACCAGTTGCGAGAGATGTTTTTCAGGATAGATCATCCGGTCATCAAGCTGAAGCGCGTCGCGATGGGGCCGCTTTTGCTGGGCGCCTTGAAGCCCGGCCAGTGGCGCGAGCTTGAGCGCAAAGAGATCGAGGCGCTCCGCGACGCCGCCGGGCTTGGCCGTGAAAATGGGGGAGAAAAATCGTGAAAATGAACATCCAGGCTCCGCTCCACATCAGGAAACTGACGCCGTATGTTCCGGGAAAGCCCGTCCAGGAGGTCGAACGGGAGTTGGGCCTGGCCAACACCGTCAAGATGGCCTCCAACGAGAATCCCTTTGGGCCTTCTCCAAAGGCGCTGGAAGCGGCGCGCGGGTTTCTCGACAATGTCCACATCTACCCTGAAGGCAGCGGGTTCTACCTGTGCCAGGCGCTGTCGCGCCACTACAAAGTTGAGCAGGACCGGGTCATTCTGGGGAACGGCTCGGTCGAGCTGATCGAGATAGCCGCGAAAGCCCTGCTCGTGCCCGGCGCGAACGTCGTGATGAGCGAGGGCTCCTTCACGATGTACCGCATAGCCACATTGGCGATGAACGCCGAAGCGCGCGAGATCCCGATGGCTAAGCGGACCCACGACCTGAAGGCGATGGCGAGGGCCGTGGATGCTAATACCAAAATGGTGCTTGTGGCAAACCCAAACAACCCGACCGGCACGTACAATTCGATGGGCGAGGTCGAGAGGCTGCTTCAAGAGGTGCCGGATGACGTGCTGGTAATCATTGACGAGGCCTACAAAGAGTTCGTAAAAGAACCGGACTACGGTTCGGCCAACGCCCTGCTTGAAGCGCACCCGAATCTCCTCGTGCTTGGGACATTCGCCAAAGCGTACGGCCTGGCCGGGTTGCGCGTGGGCTACGGCTTCGGGCATCCGGAGCTTCTTGCGATTCTGCACAAGGCGCGCTCGCCGTTTAACACGAGTTCCATAGCCCAAGTCGCCGCCATAGCGGCGCTGGAGGACGGGGAGTTCGTCCGAAAGGTCGTTGATTTCAACGCCAAAGAGATGAAGCGGGTCTGCGCCGAATTGAAAAAGATGGGGTTTTCTTATACCCCTTCGGTCACGAACTTCCTGCTGGTTGACGTCCCCATGGCTTCCTCCGATTGCTACCGAAAGCTGCTCATGGAGGGAGTGATAATTAGGCCGATGGAGGGGTGGGGCTTTCCAAACTCCATCAGGGTGACCCTTTACACGCGAGAGGGAAACGACCGGTTTTTGGCGGCGCTAAGCAAGGTTGCCGCGCGCTGAGCAAGGCAAGAAGCGGGAGCCCGCGCAATGGAAAACAATACCCGGGAGCTGTCGGTCCTTCGCCTGGTCGCTGAAGCCGCCGTGGACGGAGTGGCGATTTTCGGCCGGGACGAGCTGATCGCTTTCGCCAACACGGCGTTCGCGAGAATGTACGGCCTTGCCTACGGCTCCCAGCTCACGGGGCGTTTGTGGGCAAGCCTGTTCGAGCCGGAGTGGGCGCGCTACATTCAGGCCACTTGTTTTGACGAAGCCGGCGAGCACACCTGGTCGGGCCACCTCGTCGGGCTCCGCGAGGATGGCGCTCCATTCGAGATGGAAGCGTCCTGTACTCCGCTGCCCAGCGGGCTTGGCCTCATTCTCATAGCCAGGGACGTGAGCGAAAAGGTTCGCTCCGAGATGGAATTGCGCGAGGCGAGGGCGCTCTTCAAGGCGATAATTGACCAGATGCCGAGGGTCGCCATCATGGGCTTCGGGCGCGACGGCAGAATGGTCCATTGCAACGCCGCCGCAAGAGACTTGTACGGCATCGCCCAGGGAGCGGCGAATGCCCCCTCTATGAGCGAAATCTTGAAGGATGGCGAACGGCTTGCGCGAGTGGAGTCGGCGGCGAGGCTGGCTTGGGAATCTGGCCAGGGCAGCCAGCCTGAGACGTGCCGCCACGTTTCTGAAGAGGGCCCCAAGTGGCTTCTGTCCACGGTTTTCCCGGCGGTGGTTCAGGGGGGCGCCACTGAAGTGCTAGTGGTGGATGTAGATATTACCCGCGAGGTGCAATCCAGCGAAGCTCTGCGCAGAAACGAAGCCAGGATGCGCTTCATCCTCGACCAGCTTCCAGGCGTCTATTTCTATGTTCAGGACGCGCCTTCGGGGCGATGGACATATATTTCCAAAAGCGTAGAGGCCGTGACGGGGTACCCGCCGGAGTTTTTCCAGGGGCCTCACGAGCCCATAAGCACCGATCACCCCATGAATGCCGAAGCTGAACGCGTGGCTGCGAAGATTCAGTCCGAGGGGGTCGAGGCGGGGCCTTACCGCTGCGAAATCCTTCGCCGCGACGGCGCCCGCCGCGTCCTTGAAGTATTTGAAAAACCTGTTCGCGACGGGGGCGTCGTCGGCGAGATCTTCGGCCTTGCGATTGACATCACCGAGCGCGCAAAAATGGAGGAGCAGCTTTCCGCTTTTCAAAGGCGGGAGATGATGGGCAACCTTAGCCGGGGTTTCGCCAGGCAAATATCGAGCCCGATGATAGCCATTTTCGGCACGCTCGACGCGTTGCAGAACAAGCTTCACGGCGACCGCGACGTTTCGGCTTTCCTTCACGTTCTTCGCCAGCAGGGCCAGCGTCTAGCCAAGCTGATGAACGACCTAGTGCTGTTGGGGGAAGCCGAAAACGCTCCTCGCGGCCCCAGTGACCTGATCCCCCTGGCCCACGAAGTCGTAGCCTCGATAGCGATATTTCCAGGGCATGAGGGCGCTCTGGTGCGCATCGAAGCGCCGAACGAGCCGCTGGTAGCGCTGATCTCTCCCGCGCGAGTAAGGCAGGCTCTTTACCAGATTCTAGACAACGCGCTCTTTTTTTCCCCTGAGCCAGACACGGTCAAGGTGGTCCTTTGCAAAGAGGGCGATGACGCCGTATTCGAGATCAGCGACAAGGGCCCCGGCCTTCCCGAAAACGAATCCGCGAGCCACCTCTTCGCGCCGTTTGTCACGACGCGCGAGGACGCGCCAGGCCTGGGGCTGGCCCTGGCCGAACGGATTGCGCTGGAGCACGGTGGGCGCATCGAGGCGCGCAACAACGCGCCCGGCCCTGGCGCGACCTTCAGGCTGATTCTCCCGCTGGTTCACTAATACGAAGGCGCGATCGATAATTTAAAATTGAGCATTCAAAATTACCGCGTCACCCTCTCGGCATCGGCAGGAGGGCGCCGCCACTGCAGCAGATGTCAACTCCCGTGAGGTGCCGGCTTACGCCGCTGGCCAGAAACAGCACTGCCGCGGCGACGTCCTCGGCTTCGGCCACGCGTTTTAACGGAACCACAGAAACTATTGCGGCTTCCCGTTGCTTCAGCGCTTCCTCGCTCATAGGCGTGCGCACCCAGCCGGGCGAAACCAGGTTGACCCTTATGGCGGGTGCAAGTTCCTGGGCGAGCGAGGCTACCATTGATTGCACCGCTCCCTTGCTTCCCGCGTAATGGGAGTGGCCCGGCTCGCCGCGCTGCCCGGCGGTGCTTCCGATGAATATCAGGCTTCCCGCTTTCATGCGCTTCGCGGCTTCGCGGCTCAAGTAATAGGAGGAAAAAGTGTTGGTCTTGAACATAGCTTCGAGCGTCTTTCTGCTGAGGTTCTTGATCGGCCCGTCGGTCCAGATGCCGGCCGAGTGGACAACCACGTCGAGGCCACCAAGCGCCTTGGCGGACTCGTCCACGGCTCGAACACAGTCGCTTTCCTCCGCCAGATCGGCGCAAATTTTGAAAAGCCTCCCAGGGAACCTCTTCCCCAACTTTTGGACGGCGGCTTCTCCAGAGCGGTAGTGCGCCGCGACCAGGGCGCCTTGTTCCAAGAATCCCTTCGCGCAAGCCAGGCCGATGCCGCTGGATGCGCCGGTGACGAGAATTTTTTTGTTGCAAAGGTCGGGGTAGGAAACTTTGGAACCACGTAATGTCATTTGACACTCTCCTTCGTAGATTCAATATCTAGAACCATTCCATCATAGGCTGGCTCAACTCCAGGAGGCAGTGCTTTTGCCAGTTCAGCGTAATCCAGTTCGTGTCCCATGTGGATGAGGAAGGTGCGGCGCGGGCGGGCCGCTTCCGTCACGGCGAGCGCTTCTCCAACCGTCATGTGAGTCGGGTGTTCGGGGCTGTATCTAAGGGCGTTTATGACAAGCACGTCGAGGCCAGAGAGCGCTTGCAGCGTTTCTGGGGGAACCCGCTTGCAATCAGTAAGGTAAGCGAACCCGTCCATCCTATATCCCGTAACCGGCATTGAACCGTGATCCCCTTGAAGCGGAACCACGCGAAGGCCCAGCAGGTCAAACGGCCCGGTTATAGCCTTGGGGTCTATCTTTGGGCGGCCTCCCCCTTCGGGGATGTCGGCAAAGACGTACCAAAAGGTCTTTCGTATGCCTTCGAGGGTTTCTTCCGTCCCGTAGACCGGTATTTGAGCCCGCTGGCGGTAGGCAAAAACCCGCGTGTCGTCCAAACCGAAGATGTGGTCGGCGTGATGGTGGGTATACAAAATCGCGTCAATTTTCCTGATCTTGTAACGAAGGGCCTGCTGGCGGAAATCGCTTGAGGTGTCTATAAGTATGGAGGCGCCCCGGTGCTGGATCCAGATGGATTGCCTCAAGCGCTGGTTCCTTGGGTCCGTGGAGAGACACACCTTGCAACCGCATCCTATGATTGGTACCCCGGTGGAAGTGCCCGTGCCTAAAAAAGTCACCCGCATAACATCTCCCCAAAAATAATGATAACACTCTTCTGCCCATATGGGGGACCCCAATCCCGTGACCCCGATCCCGCCGCTATGGAACTGGAACGGAGCCTTCAAATGTTGATGAACACGCCGTTTAGCCCAAATGGACGTTCACCCACAAGGGATTGGGGAGCCATCGCCCCCGGATTGAATCCGGTGGAAGAGGGCGCCCAAGAGGGGCAAGTATGAAGTATGAGTTAGGAAGGATGAATTAACGAAAAGAAGATGCGCCGGGCCTTGCTATTGGAGAGAATTG
>JAEMPZ010000124.1 GCA_022759065.1 Acidobacteriota bacterium
CGGAAAAAGCCGGAAGGATGATCCTGCCTCGCGTCCCGCTTGCAACCGCTGGCGCGGGCAGCCGGGCCAACCACGCCCAGCAACTCGGCCGTGTCCCTGTACAGAATGCCTGTGCCTTCAAAGCGGCCCTGCACCGAGGCGGAGCCGAAGAGAAGCCCAGCCGTGTCTTCCATGTCGCGCTTGAGAAGCGCTAAAGCAGCGAGGGTGCTTTCGATCCACGCCGGGGTCGCGTCGAAACGCACACCGCCTGGTGCCACCAGCCCGCGGCCGAAACGGTTTCCGCACAGCCCCTGCGTCAGGTTCAGGAATTCTCCTCGAAGGCGCCCGAAGAAAGAAGCCGACGGCAGGTATCCAACATCGCCCGCGAGTGCGCCCAGGTCGCCAGCATGGTTGGCCAGGCGCTCCAGTTCCAGGGCCATGGCGCGAAGCGCGTGCGCTCTGGCCGGAACCGCGGCCCCAGCGAGCGCCTCCTCCACCTGCGCGAAAGCGGTGGCGTGAGAAATGACGGCATCGCCCGCGATGGACTCGGCTGTGGTGAGGCGGCGCTGGCCTGAGGCTTCTCGCAAAATCCGCGCGGCGCCTCTGTGCTGGAAGCCGAGCTGTATTTCAAGATGCATGACCTCTTCGCCGTGACACTGGAAGCGGAAGTGGCCCGGCTCGATGATGCCCGCGTGCACGGGTCCGACCGCCACCTCGTGGAGTTCCTCCCCCTCCGCCGCGAAGTAGGGATATCCCGAGGGAATGGATTCTCCGTCCGGGAGGTTGGGGAAGCGCAGGGGCTTGAGCCATGGATGTCCCTCTGGGACGATGCCGTGGCTCTCCCAAAGGTCGCGCTCGAAAGGATGGGCCTGCTGCCAGTCAGCCGTGAGGGACGGATAGGTGCGACCCTCCCCGAGAGCCCCGCCCACAAGGGCCACGGTCCCAGTGGCATCCCGGGCAACAAGGGCAAGCAGAGTTATGGCGCCGGGCCTTTCCATGGGCAATAGACCGATTAGCCGCCCGCCGGCCTCTCCCTCGCGAAGGAGCGCCTCGCGGAAGTCGGCCATGGGAAGCACTGGCACATCGCAGAGGGCAACGCCCGTTCCGCTGGTCAGCGTTTTGAAGGCTCCGCTCATCCCCGGCCTCCCAATAGCAGAGACGCGGCCTTTAGGAGTGACATCATGCGTCCTGGCATGTAGAGCCCAAAAAACAGTGAGGCTAGGGCCAACAACCCGGGCGGGGCCAAAATCAAGGCCGCCTTCCACCCGCGAAATTCAGCGGGGGCAATCTCATCGGGAGGCTCGCCGAAGACCATCTCTAAAAAGGCCGCGCCCATGGCAGCAAAGGCCACCGCCAATAGGATGAGAAAGAGGGCCGCGATCCAGGGGTGGCCGCCCGCCAGGGCCGCCAACAGTATCGTCAGTTCGCTCACGAAAAGGCCGAAGGGGGGCGTCCCCGTTATGGCCAGGAATCCCGCCGTGAACAGGATGGCCACCAGAGGCGCCCTCTTAGCAAGGCCGGATACCCCCGAAACGTTCTTCGTATGGTAGAGAAGGAAGACGGCCCCGGCAGCAAAAAAGAGGAGGCCCTTGGCGAGGGAGTGGTTTAGCGCGTGGAGCAGGGCACCGAAAACCGCCGGGCCGCCCCCGATGCCGATCCCCACCGCGAGGATTCCCATGTGTTCCACGCTGGAATAAGCCAGTAATCGCTTATAATCGGGCTGGCGGATAAGAAAAGCCGCCGCCGTCCCCATGGAGACGAACCCAAGCACCAAAAGGGGCCGCCTGGCGAACTCCCCGAGCCCCGCCGCGCTGGCCACCTGAAAAGCCCGCAGGATGCCCAGGAAAGCGCAGTTCAAGAGCGCGCCAGAAAGGAGCGCGGAAACGGGAGATGGCGCCTCGGAATGGGCATCGGGAAGCCACGTGTGCATTGGCGCTAGGCCCATCTTGGTTCCGTAGCCGACCAAAAGAAACAGGAAAGCGATTTTGAGCCAGGCGGGGGCCATGCCGGGAGCCGCGGCCAAAAGACTGTCCAAGAGGAGCGAGCCTTGGGCTCCTTGCGGAAGGGCCATCGCCATAAAGAAGGTCCCTGCAAGGGCAAGGGCGATGCCCACGGAGCATATGATGAGGTATTTCCAGGCGGCTTCGAGGCTGCGCTCGGAGCGGTCGAAAAAAATAAGGGTCGCGCTGGAAAGGGTGGTGGCCTCCAAGGCAACCCAGAAAAGGCCCATGTGGCGGCTCAGGACGGCGAGGGTCATGGAGCCAAGGAAGAAAAGCATGGTGGGGACGTAATACCTTCTGCGGGGATGGCGATGGAGGGCCATGTAACCGAAAGTGTATACGGCGGCCAGCGCGAAGAGGAGGGTCACGATGCCCAGGAAGATCAAGCCGAGGGCGTCGGCTCCCAGGGCGCCACCCCACTCCGCGGGAGGCGGGCTCATGATCACGCGCGCGGCGAGGACCGCCTGCACGAGCCCCGCGCCCATGAAGACCGCCCGGCGGGCAGTTCGTCCGGGCAAGACCCACGCGAGTATGCCTAGAACGAAGGGGGCGGCCACGAGCGCGGTGAGAATCATGGCTCGTCCTCCTTCAATGTCGTCAGCGCGCTCACGTCTATGTGGTCGAAAGTACGGTGAATGTTGTACACGACGATGCCCATCACGAACGCGCCAACGAATACGTCCAGGAGGATTCCCATCTCGACAAGGAGCGGCATGCGCCCGAGGAGGGTCAGGCCGAAAAGAAAGATGCCGTTCTCCAGGACCAGGTAGCCCACCACCTCCGTGAGAGCCTTGGTGCGGGTTACAAGCAATAGGAGGCCGGTGATCATGGTGGCGAATGCCGCGGCCGCGATCAAAAGTCCCGCACGGCGGGCCTCCATGGGCAGGCGCGCCGCGAGAGCGAAGGCCAGGAGAACCCCCAGCGCGGCGAGTAGAAGAGAGGTCCCGTAAGAGACGAGGGGTTCCAGCTCCCTGCGGGCGTTGGTCCTGATCACGGCCCTGTTTAGGAAATATGGAATCGCAACGGCCTTGAGAGCCAGCGTGCCTCCAGCCACAATCCAGGCGTGGCGGCTGTCGAAGCCTTCAATCAGGAGGGCCAAAAAGGCAATGCCCGCGGCTTGAACGGCAAACCCGCGGATGAGCACCGAAAGACGGCTCGTGACCGAAAGAAGCAGGTCGAGCAGAAGCACGGCGACAAGGATGGCGTTCACCCAACTGCTCATGGCCGCCCCCCCGCCATCAACAGGAGGGCCGCCAGCCCAGCTAGCACAGCCGCCAAACCAAGCAACTGCGGCACGCGCCCCAGGCGCAGGCGGGCCATGACCGACTCGGTCACGCCAACGAGGACCGCCACGCCGAACATGCCTCCCAGAAAGAGCGCCATCGAGACCCACGCGGGGCCGCTTGAGAACATAAACATTGAGACCAGCACGGCGGAGAATAACCAGAGCTTGAGGGCGCTTCCGTAGAGGATAAAAGCCAGATCCGGCCCTGAATGGTCGAGTACCATGACCTCGTGGATCATCGTCAGTTCCAAATGGGTGGCCGGGTCGTCCACTGGAATGCGGCTGTTTTCCGCCAGGAGGATCAGAAAGAGGGCCGTGGCGGCCAAGGCCAGGGAGGGAATTTTCGCGCTCCAGGAAGCCACATCCGCGCCGCCCAGGATCGCGCTCAGGCTCAGGGCCTTCTCCTCCCAGGCAAGGACGCCAAGGACCAGGAAGAAGGCGGGCTCGGCGAAAGCGGAAAAAGCCGCTTCCCGGCTCGCGCCCATGCCTTCGAATGCCGACCCTGTATCCATGGCGCCGGCGATGAGGGCAAACCGGGAGAGCGCAAGGAGATAGGCGAAGAGAACCAAATCCCCCGAAAAGGCCAGCGGCGCGGCCAAGGGGCCCGCGGAAAGCATCAGGCTGGCGGTCAAAATCGCCGCCAAAGATATTGCTGGAGCCGCCCTGAAAACCCACGTGGCCGTCCGGCCGTAAACCGCCCCTTTCCCGAGAAGGCGGAGCAAGTCTCTGTATGGCTGGAGGAGAGGCGCCCCTTTTCGGCCCGCCGCAAGCGCCTTGGTTTTCCCAATAATGCCCAAAAGGAGCGGGGAGAGCAGCAGCGCGGGCAGCACGGCGAGGGCGTTCCACCAATGAGCCGTCACGCGAGCACCTCCCAAGCTATCAGCGCCACCAGCGTCAGGAGCACGTAGAGCAGGTAAACCTGAAGCCGCCCTTGCTGCAAGGGACGGAGAGCCCCCGCCAGCCGCTCCAGCAGAGTAATGGCGGGATCGAAAATTGTCCGGTCCGCGGGGTCATCGTAATGGCTCGAGAACGACGCCCGTTCGGGGAAAATACCCTTGGGGCGGCGCTTGCGGAGCGATGGCCTCATGAGCCGAGACAGCGGCTCCAGCAATGGCTGGGCAAATGATGAGGCCGTATACTGCATGCGCGCCGTGGGTGCCGCGTACCCGCAGCCCCATGTGGGCGCTTCGGAAAGCGCCTTGCCCTTAAGTAGCAAGCGCCGAAATCCGAGCATAATTCCGGCAACGATCAGAAGCATCCATCCAGCCAGGACTACCGCGGAGAGTGGCCCGGCGCCAAGGGAAGTGTTCCAGGCGGCGTTCGAAGAAATCCCGGCCAGTTCACGCGCGGCAGGAGCCACGATGCGCAAGGCCCAAGGGGCGGCGAGGCCCACTCCGGCGCACGCCAGCGCCGTCAGGACCATGGGAACGGTCATCCAGGGCGACACCTCTTTGCAGCGGGCTGCCTCTTCCGATCGGGGTTCCCCGAGGAACACCACGCCCGAAGCCTTGGCGAAGCAGGCCAGGGCCAGCCCGCCCACGAGAGCCAGCAGCGGGATGGTGACAAACAAGACCGCCGACACGGCTCCCGGTCCTTGAAGGGCTCCGTTGAAGAGCCCGGAGTAGATGAGCCATTCGCTCACGAACCCGTTGAAAGGCGGCAAGGCGCAGATGGCCGCCGCCCCCGCCAGAAAGGCCGCCCCTGTTACTGGCATGCGGCGCAGGAGGCCGCCCAGGCGCTCCATGTTTCTAGTCCCCGCCGCCTGTGTGGCCGCTCCTCCGCTGTAGAAAAGAAGGCTCTTGAAGAGGCCGTGGTTGAGAACGTGAAGGAGGGAGCCGCAGAGCGCAGCCATGGCCACCGCTTCCAGTCCGGCGGTTCTAGCCAGAAGCCCTGCCCCGAGGCCCATGGTGATGATGCCCACGTTTTCGACGCTATGGTAGGCGAGCAGGCGCTTTAGGTCGTGCTGGGCCAGGGCGTAGAGTACGCCACCCACTGCGGAGAGAGCCCCGATTCCGAGGAGGGCGTATCCCCATCCCGCCGGGGGGGGCCCGCTCATAAGGATAAACCTCATAAGCCCGTAGATCCCCATCTTGATCATGACGCCGGACATGAGCGCCGATACGTGGCTCGGGGCGGCAGGATGCGCTTTGGGAAGCCATACATGGAACGGCGCCAGGCCCGCTTTGCTGCCGAATCCCACGAGAGCCAGGAGGAAGAGAACCCATGCCACGTTCCTAGAGAGAGGCGCCCCCTGCAAGGCGGCGAACGCTAGCGATCCCGCTCCTCTTCCCCATAGGCCGAACATGGCGGCGAGAGCGGCCGCGCCCAAATGCGTCGCTACCAAATATACAAGGGCGTCCGACCTGACCTCCGGCCTGCGGTGATCGTGTATTACAAGAAAGAAGGAAGCCACGGACATTCCTTCCCATGCGATGAGGAACAGAACGCCGTCGCGTGCTAGAACGACCACGGCCATGGATGCCACGAGTATTTGGAAGAAGGCCCAGGAAGCACCGGCCCACCGCGAGTCACCCTCGTGCGCCAGGTAGCCCTTGCCGTAAGCTGCGGCGGGGACGGCGAGTGCCAGGATGAATGCCAGGAAATAGGCCGACAATCCATCCATTCCGACGGAAAATGTGGCCCAGGGCAGAGACCACGCGGCCTCAATGCTCCAACCTGCTCCAGAGCGCAGCACATTGGCCGCCGAGGCTGTCCCGAGTACCGCCGCGAAGGAAGTGGCCAGGATGGCCACCCACGCCGCCACGCCGCTTCGCTTCCCGCACGCCAAAGAAACGGCGGCTCCGATGAGCAAGGAGGCTGGCGCGGCGAGGGCGAGGGCTTCCGGGTTCACTTCGCCGGCCCTTCAGATAAAGATGCGTCCACCCGCGCAAAGGCCTCCATGATGGCTTCCCGCCCCGTCTCCGGGCTCAGGCGATCTCTTACCGACGGATCCTGAAGGGCGAAGGCCAGCCTCGAGAGGAGTCTCAAGTGGCTCCTCACCGTGGAGCTCACCAGGACGAAGAGGATGGCCACGGCTTGCCCGTCCAGGGCTCCGAAATCCACTGGATGGTCGAGGAAGCATAAAGAGAGGGAATCGGCGGAGGGCGGCAAGATCACAGGAAACCGAGGGTGGGGTATGGCTATGCCGTTGCCGACGGCGGTGGACCCCAGGTTCTCCCTGGCCAGAAGCATCTCGGCAAGAAGGGCGCGATCCGTCCCCTCGGGCAGTGGCAATACCTGAACAAGATTTCTCAGGACCGCCGTCTTATCCTCCCCGCTTATGCGATAGTGAATCCCCCCGACGCGCAGAGAGCCCGCTAGACTAACAGGTTCCAGGGGCGCCCCCTCCGCAGGCCCCTCGTCAAATGCTTTGGGCGAAATGAGTATGCGCCGGGAGGTGGCCCATTCCAGTATCTCAGCGCGGTTGAACCGATACTGGTCCTGTATCCGGTAGGCGGGTATGGTTCCCTGCTTAAGCCAGCGGTAGATGGTCTTTTCAGAAACGTTTAGAAGTCGGCCGATGTCGCGGACGGTGAGGTTCACTTTCCCCTCTCTTGGGGCAACGCTCCCCAGACTTGGACATTATAGGACAACACTGGCCCAAAAATAAAGTCCGCTGCATCGTGGTACAAGCACTTTTGGCCGGCGGCATCTATCGTGCAAGATCACGCCTGTCCAAAATAGCTTTGCCTAGACACTTAACCAGGGTCTAATGCGACAGAGAGGACGGGGAGGTCAGGGAGGAAAGATTTCACCACATTCCGAAGCGAAGCGAGGAATGCGCGTCACCGGCGCGTCGCGCTGTTGCGTTTGCATGTGCAATCGCACAGTAAGA
>JAEMPZ010000090.1 GCA_022759065.1 Acidobacteriota bacterium
GCATCCAGCGAAAGGCCCACGGGGGTTTTCGCGCCGGCGTCGTGTGTGATCCGTTCCTCGACCACCGTTCCGTCAATGTCGTCGGCCCCGTACCATAGGGCTACCTGGGCTATTTTCAACCCGACCATCACCCAATAGACCTTGACGTGGGGAATGTTGTCCAACAAAAGCCGAGAAACTGCAAGCGTTTTAAGGTTGTCCACCCCCGTCGCCTCGTTCAAGTGCTGATAGGGCGTATTCTCCTTGTTGAACTGGAGCGGGATGAAGGCCATGAAGCCTTTGGTCTCATCCTGAAGGGCGCGGAGCTTCAGCAAGTGGTCCACGCGGTCCTCTATCGCCTCCACGTGTCCGTAAAGCATTGTGCAGTTGGTGGGAATGCCCATCTTGTGAGCCGTCCGGGCAAGCTCAAGCCACCTCTCTCCAGAAATCTTGTTTGGACATATTTTCTTTCGGACCTTCTCGCCCAAAATCTCGGCGCCTCCCCCGGGCATCGAGCCCATGCCGGCATCCCTGAGCGCTTCAAGGATCTCCTCTGGGGTCTTGCGCTCCCTTTTGGCGTAGTAGTCAACCTCGACGAGCGTGAAGGTCTTTAGGTGGGCGCGCGGGTTTGCGCGCTTTATGGCTCGTATCATCTCAAGGCACCGCGCGAAGCTGACCTGCGGGTCGAGGCCGCCGACGATGTGTATCTCCTCCAGCCTTTCGCCGGGCCGGCATGTCGCTTTCTCTACGATTTCCTCCAGGCTCAGCCTGTATCCTCCAGGCTCGCCGGGCTTTTTCGCGAAGGCGCAGAATGAACAGCCCGAGATGCAGATGTTGGTGTGATTGATGTGTCTGTTCACGTTGAAATAGGCGCGGTTGCCGTGGCGCTCCTCGCGCGCGGAGTTGGCCAGAAAACCAAGCGTTTGAAGGTCGTGGCTCCGGAAAAGCGCCACCCCGTCTTCAAAGGTCAGGCGCCTTCTGGCTTCGAGCGCTTCGATGACGGGCAAGAGGGACTTGTCCTTCACTCTTTCGCGCTTGATCAAAGCTTCTTGCAACGCGTCGCTCCCACTCACTTTCTTACTCTCTCACTTTTTGCTTAGGCAGTGCCGGCGTATTCGACGGCCTTCATCTCGCGGATGAGCGTGACTTTTACGCGGCCTGGATAGTCCATCTCCTCTTCGATCTTTTTTGAAATGTCGGAGGCCAGGAAGGAGAGCCTGCTGTCGCCAACCTTGTCGGTCTTGACGATGACGCGGATTTCCCGCCCGGCCTGGAGGGCGAAGCACTGTTCCACTCCGCCGAATCCCTTCACGAGCCCCTCGAGCGTCTCTATTCTGCGAATGTAGTCGGCCATCGAAGCGCGCCTCGCGCCCGGCCGAGAGCCAGAGATGGCGTCGCAAACGGCAACCAGGATGCTGATGGGGTGGATGACCTCCACGTCCTCGTGATGGCTTTCGATCGCGTTGACGACCACCTCGTGTTCGCCGTACTTTCGCGCCGCCTCCCCGCCAAGCTCCGGGTGGGTGCCTTCCCGCTCGACGTCAATCGCCTTGCCTATGTCGTGAAGAAGCCCGGCCCGCTTGGCCAGTTTAACGTCCAGGCCCAGCTCGGCGGCCATGCTTCCGCAAAGCTCGGCGACTTCGATGCTGTGGTTCAGGACGTTCTGCCCGTAAGAAGTCCTGTACTTCAACCTGCCCAGGAGCTTGACTATCTCGGGATGTCCCTGCGAGAGCTTCAACTGCTTGAAAGCGTCCTCCCCGGCCATCTGGCACTCGCGCTGGACCTGCTTCTTCGTCTTGCCGACGATTTCCTGAATTTTGCGGGGATGGACTTTCCCTGACTGGATCAGCCGCTCAAGCGAGCGGCGGGCAACCTCGCGCGCGACCGGGTTGAAGCCGGAGATCACGACGGTGTTTGGGTCGTCGTTGTTGATGAGCAGTTGCATCCCGGTCTGTTCCTCGAAAAACTTTATGTTGCGCCCCTCGTGGCCGATGAGGCGCCCTTTGATGCTTTCGTCCTCGAGCTTCAGTTGCGACGTCGTGCGCTCGACCACCTGGTCCACCGCGACCCTCTCGATCGCGAGCGTGATGATTTTCTGCGCCTCTTGTTCCGCCGTTCGTTTCGCCTCATCCTTGATTTGGCGGATCATGGCGGAAGCCTCGAGTTCCGCCTCGCTCTGGAGGCTCTGGACCAGAAGGCGCCTGGCCTCGTCGGCGCTAAGCCCTGCTGCCTTTTCAAGGCCCGCCGTGTAGGATGCAATCGCCTGGTCCAGTTCGGCTAGCTTGGCGTCGAGTTCACAGTTGCGCCCCTGAAGCGCCTGTTTGGCCTCATCCAGGGCGCGTTCCTTCTCCTGGAGCTTGAGGTTGACCTGCTGCAGCTGCGCGTCCCTGCGATTCATGGCGCGCTCTATGTTCTTGACCGATTCGAGGCGTTTCGAGTATTCCGCCTCCTTTTGGGCCTGCTCCGCCATCCAGGCCTCGCGCGCCTTTGCCAGTTCCAGCTTGCGGAGGTTCTCCCCCTGTATCTTCGCGTCCTCCAAGATCGCGTCGGCCTGCGCGCGCGCCCTGGCGAGAGAGCCCTTGCCGAGACGTGACGACAAGAGCCACCCGGCGCCCAGTCCGGCCGCCAGGATGACGACGGAAAGGAGACTATATAGGACAACGCTCATCTTTTTTCTCCAGTCTAGGCAAAGCAGCGGGGCCTTTGGGATCAGGCAAAGACCCTGGCCTTCACTCCCGTTTTGCGAAGCTGCGCTGCTATCGTTTCAAGCCTCTTCAAAGGCACTGGTTTCAGGGAAGCATCGGCGGGCCCGCGGTCCAGCGTGTAAATCTGGACCTCTCGCGGCGCCACCGAGACGACCGCCTTCACCCATGCACCGACCTCATCTGGCGATGTATTATCCACGCCGCCGTTCACGAACAAGGATTGAATTATGATGCGTGGCCCGATCAAGCGAAGTCCGTCAAGAATCCGCTGGAAGGAGACTCCCGGCGCGGGCCCGTTGAGCTTTTTGAATGTCCCGGCCGTTCCGGCGTCCAATTTGAGGATAGGCTCGTCGAGCTTCAATATCGCTTCTCTCAGCGACTTCCGTCCGATAGTCGTTGAGTTTGAGAGTATCGCCGTCTTGCAGCCGGGGGCGTATCGGTCACGCAATTCGATGACGTCCGCCACGATCCCGGGGAATTCAGGGTGAAGCGTGGCCTCGCCGTTGCCCGAAAAAGTGATCGTGTCCGGAGGCTTCTTGGCAGCCGCCATCTTTGCCAGAGTTCTAGCCAGCTTTTCCTTGACTTCGCCGCGAGACGGGAAAAAGCCGTCAGCCTTACCCTCAAGCGCCGCCAACATCCCGGTCCATCCGTATTGACAATAGCGGCAGTTCAGCGAGCAGAGCTTTATTTCGTCGGGCAGGAGGTTCAAGCCGAGGGAGCGGCCCAACCGCCTGGACATGACGGGGCCGTAAATCACTCCCTGCTGGAGCGCTATGGTCTCGCGCGCGAATTCACGCCTTGCCGAAGCAGCCATCAAACTAGAGCCTTACGAAGGGGTTGTGCCGCTTTTCATAGCCGATGCTTGTTGACGGCCCGTGGCCGGGCAGCGCTTCGGTTTCATCGGGCAGAGAAAAGAGCTTCCGCCTGATAGAGTCAAGAAGCTGCTCGTATGAACCTCCCGGCAGGTCGGTCCGGCCGATTGACTGGGCGAAAAGGGTGTCTCCGGTCAATACGAAGCCGTCCGCGCCAAGGCAGACGCCGCCCGGTGAATGGCCTGGTGTGTGATACACGGTCAAAAAGCCGCGGCCTACATTGATTTTTTCGCCTTCGCTCAGATAACCGGAGGGTCGTGGGCTCTGCTGGGCCGTGAACCCGAACATTGCCGCGTGCTCGGCCATTCCCTCCAACAGATGAACGTCGGCCTCGTGAATGAAAACCGGGCAGCCGAAGGCCGAGGCGAAAAAGCCGTTGTTGCTGGCATGGTCGAAGTGGCCGTGAGTGTTAAGAATGGCAATAGGCTTCAGGCCTTCGGAGATGATCGCTTCTTTGACGACCTCGCTCCCCAGGCCGGGATCAACGATGACGGCCTCTTTTGTCGCGTGGTCCCACACGAGATAAGTGTTGTTCTCGAGAGGGCCGACCAAGAACGAGCGTACCTCTAATTCATTCGGCAATTTTAACTCCATTGCGGGCGCCATCTTGAGCTGCCCGCTCGAACACGTAAGTATAACATTGTCATGGCGAAATTTCTTGCGCTGATGAGGCGAGCCACCGGCCGCCTGAGATGCAGAGAACCAGCCCGGCGGCGATAATGATGATCGCGGCGGCTGAAGAGACCGTCTCCGCGGCGCCTGGGGTCTGTGCCGAACCCAATGCCAGAAGGACTATCGAGTTGTGGAAGGCGTGGCCCAGCACCGCGGGCCAGAGCGATCCCGTTTCCCACGTGGCGAACGCCAGGGCGCCGCCAAGGATTAGCACCGGGACCATCTGTTCGGGATTCAGGTGAAAAAGGGCGAAGATCACGGCGCTGGTGGCGCACGCCCAGAAGCGGCCCCATGAGCGAAGGCAGGCAAGGAGTATCCCCCTGAAAAAGGCCTCTTCGAGAAGCGCCGGGGCAATCGCGAAAAGAGCCAGGCGCAAAGGCGGCGAATACCGCAAGACGCCCTCTCTCAAACCGCGTTGCATGGGGCCCTCGGCGATGAATAAGCTTTCGGCCAGGGCCACTCCTATGGCCGCCATGGATGCTCCCGCAAGAAGGGGCACCGTGGGCCAGGCCTTCCTGCCAGTCACCGGCAAAAAAGGAATGGCTCGCCGCCATTCGGCTTTGCCTCGAAATAGCAGAAGAGAAGGGCCGATGAGGGCAAGGGCTTGAAAGGGGACTACGCTCCAGAGCTTCAGGCCATAACGAGTTATCACAATGCCGCCGAACCCCATCAGAAGAGCCGCCGCCGCCAGAAGAACCGCGGCCGACGATGGGCTGAAACGCTCCCTTGGCGGCGCGCACCCTGGTGTTAAATCACTTGGATTGTGAAGCGGATCATTCAAGGAGCGAGCTCCGCGTCGCCCCGCGCGCTCATGCGGGCGCGGATAGCCTTGCGGCACTCTTCAAGCAGAGCCTTGGTTTCGTTGGGATCAAGCTCCGGGGTCTGGCCAATCGCGGCGAGCGTATCTCTTGTCGCCTTTAGAGATTCGAGGTACTTCCTGCAAGGCTCGCACTCCTTGCAATGTTCAAGCGCCTCCCTGCAGCGCGCATCCAATTCGCCGCCATCGGCCAGGCCCGAAAGTCCCTCAAAGAGTTCTTCGCAGGAATGGTGCCCCCGCACGCCAGCCTCCCAGCCTCCTTATTCGCACATTCAAGCCAGCTTGTCAAGCCTGGTCGTCGTTCGTCGCCCGGTCGAAAAAAAAGATTCACCACAGGTGAATATTCTTTACGCGCGGAGGAGGGGACCGTACTCCTGGAGCCAGTCCCGGTACTTGTCGAAGAAGGGGCAGTAGCGGCCGACAAGGGCCCAGAATCGGTCCGAATGGTCCGGGTGGCGCATGTGGCAGAGTTCGTGGATGACGACGTAGTCAAGGACGCCTGGCGGCGCGAGAAGCAGCCGCCAGTTGAAATTGAGGCCGCCGTTGGAGCTGCAAGAGCCCCAGCGGCTTTTCTGGTTCTTGACCGACACCTTCTTGGGCTTGAGGCCCAGCCGCTTGGCGAAATATGCGACGCGGCGGCCGATGACTACTTCGGCGCGCTGGCGGTACCAGGCTTCAAGCACCTCTCCAACGGGGCTTTCCGGATTGGGGAGGCGGACTATGAATTCGCCTCTTGAAAACTTGACCGCCGGTCCCGGACAGGCGAGGCTCTGGACCCTCAGTCCCATGATGCGACCACGGTACATGAGCGTCCTGCCTTTGCCGAGAGGCGGAGGAGCGATGGCCATGCGCTCCTCGTGCTTCTTGATCGCCTGCAGCACCCACTCCTTGTTGCGCCGCAGGAGTTCGGCGGCCCAGGAGAGGCTGCCCCAGCGCGGAAAGACAACCACCAGCCCCTCCGATTCTTCGAGCCGAATCCAGATTCTCCTGGCGCGCGTGTTGCGCCGGACATGGTACTCCACGTGCTGGCCGTCGAGCTGTATTGATTTCGTGATTTGGGTTTCAGGGGCCTTTGGCACGGCTCCTCCTCACGTTCTCTACCAGAATCGCACGCTTTCATGGCCTTGGCAAGACGCCACATTGTGTGCTGAATCATTCAGCAACGCAAGATATAGTGAAGATGCGCCATCAAGACGCAAAAGGAGGAAGTAAGAAGGTAAGATCAGGCGATGATATTTTCAAACGCTTCGGCGGCGCGCAGCGCATCTACGGCGGAAGAAACGATTCCACCCGCCCAGCCCGCGCCTTCTCCTACGAGGTAAAGGCCTGGGAACCCTTCCACTGAGAGGTCCTTCGCCCTTCGCACCTGAAGAGGACAGCTCGTGCGCGTCTCCGGCACCATGAATACGCCGTTCTCGATGAAGCCGGGCATGGTCCTGTCAAAGCGAGCCATCGCCCGAAGGAGCGGCTCCTCTACAAATGGCGGGAAAAAACCGCGCAGGTTCACCGGTCTGGCGCCAGGGCGGTACGAGACGCGCGGCAGGGAAGCGTCTTCTTTTCCATCAACAAAGCCCCTGAGCGTCTGGGCCGGGACGAGATAGTTTCCGCCGAGCTCGTACCCCTTCTTCTCGAGGGCTTCCTGGAACTCAATTCCACCCAGCGGCCCGCCTCCAAAGTCGTCCGGAGCAACGGTCGCCACGATGCCGGCGTTGGCAAGCCCTGATGCCCGATGGGACATGCTCATGCCGTTGGTAACCAGCTTGCCGGCTTCTGAGGTGGCGTTGATAACCATTCCTCCTGGGCACATGCAGAAGGAGTAGACTCCCCGTCCCGTGGCCTCGTCCTTGTAGGTGAGAAAATATTACGCCGCGGGAAGGCCGGGGTGGCCCGCGACACGCCCGTACTGCGTCCTGTCAACCCCCGCCTGCGGGTGGTCGACGCGCCCGCCCCCCGCGACGCCCGTG
>JAEMPZ010000254.1 GCA_022759065.1 Acidobacteriota bacterium
CCTCTTCGCCTTCGGCTCGATGGCTCCCCAATCCCTTATTAGGTGAAAGAGCATTGAAGCTAAACGGCGTGTTCATCAACATTTGGGGGCTCTGTTCCAGTTCCATCGCGGGATTGGGGGCAACCCAGTGGAAACGGGCATGAGGAAGAGGGGACGCTGGGACGCGGATGAACACGGATAGCGAGAAAGAAATGCCGTTCGCGTCATTCCTGGGACGGCATTGCTATGCGGCAAGAGCCGCCGTGGCAACCCTAAAACCCGGAATCCACGTCATTCCGGGGCCTGGTCGCGCTCCGCTTGCCCGCTTGTTCCTCGCTTCACTTCGGAATGCGTGCCCCACCCTGCCCCTGGAAAAGCTGTTTTGGACAGCAGTGGTCAGGCGTGGTAAAGTAGTGGCGGGATGGGGAGGGCATGGCCGAACTGATATTCCGCTGCCCTACTTGCGGTTTTGCCCACAAGATAGACAGTTCCCGTGTGCCGCCTTCAGGAATTCGCGGCAGTTGCCGTGGCTGCGGCACCCCCATCCTGGTTTTCGCGGACGGGCGCGTCGAAACGCCGCCTTCCGCCGAACCGGCCCCGGCTCCCACGGCCCAGCCAACTGCGCCCAAGGTGGAACCCTCCGCTGCGCCCGCTCAATCTCAAAAGGCGCCAACAGGCGCAAGACCAAATGAAGGTGCGCCAGCCATGGTCCAGTTCAGGTGCCCATACTGCGGCGCCGCTGGTGAGCGCACGATGGGCGGACTGGCTGCCGATGGAACGATAGCAGCTTGCGGAACGTGCGTTCAGCTCTTCCGCCTTTACCCCGACGGGCGCACTGAGGAGGCTGGCGAGGATGACGCCGTGCCTTCGCCCGCGGCTCAGGCGCACCCGCCCGCGGTGAAGGACGCCGAGCCGGAGAAGGGAGAGCTTCTCCTGTTCCTGTGCCCATTCTGCGGCAACGAAATCAAGGTTCCCAAAGCCAAACTTCCCCCCGAGGGTGCTCGCGGCAAGTGCTCCGGTTGCCAGGCCCGTCTAAGGCTGAAGCCTGACGGGAACGTGGAATTGGACGGAAAGCAGGCCCAGCCTTACTCTTCAGGGGCCTCGGCGCCTTCTCAAACGAAGGGCGTGGAACAGGGTGAACAGGGCGAGGCCGCCCATGATGGGCCAGAGCCGCTTGGGGACATTGACCACTGCTACCTGCATCCCGATGAGCCGCCCGCCCGCTCTTGCGTTGAATGCCACAGGTATCTGTGCGCGAAGTGTGCTGTCGAGAGGCGCATTGAAGGGCAGCTCAAGCCGGTCATGGTTTGCGCGGCCTGCGGAGGCGCCACGGCCCCTCTGCCCAAACGTGTCAGGTGGACCCCCTTTTACAAGGATTTGCCCAAGGTTCTTGCCGCGCCGGTTACCGGAGGCGCCCTCTGGTACTTTGGCGTCATGGTTCTATTGCAGATCGTGAAGCATTTCGCGGGCGCGATCCCAATAGCCGGGCTGATACCCTTTTTGCTGCTTACTGTTTTTCAGTGGGTCTTTTACCTCGAGGTCGTGAGGGACGTCGCCGGCGGGTCGTATGAGTTTCCAGGCTGGCCCGATATGTCGGACGTTCTAGCCATGATGACGAGCTTCTTGAAAGTGGTTTTTGTGACGATCGTTTCGCTGCTTCCGGTGTTCATCGCGAGTTGCATTTTGATGGCGCCCCTGCGAGCATTCATGGCCACGGCGGGCCCCGGCGAAAAACCGGGCCTTGCGCCGCTGCTCCTGGGGCCGGTAGGCGTCGTCATAGCGCTGTTTTTCTTCGTATATCTTTTCTACCTTCCGCTTTGCGTGGCCATAGTGGCGGTTTTTGACACGGTTCTACCCGCCCTCAACCCGATCTTGATCATCAAGATCATGAGCCGCATCGGCAAACCCTACGTCTTTGCGGCCCTTTTCTGGGCGGCCCTGTTCATATTCAACGCCGTCATTATGATTCTTCTCGGCAAGGCCGGATTGGTAGGCGGGGTGATTTACCCATTCTTTGATGTCTACTTCACCCTCGTGTTTTGCTATAGCCTCGGCCGCGTCATCGCCGAGAACGAGCATAAGATCGGATGGTCGTAGGGTGAAGGGTGAAGGGTAAAGGGTGAAGGGTGAAGGGTAAAGAAGTACCTTGAACCTCTTTACGCTTTACTCTTAACTCTTTACGCTTAACGAACCGCGCCGGGCCCTTCCTCCTCTTCCCAGCGGCGCCTCCATTTTAGCCTGCGCCTGAAGGCCGTAAAAACGGCCAAGAGGAAAAGCGCCGTTACGACGCCCCAAATTGCTCCCGGCCCGGTGAGCATGGTCATAATTTCCGCCCACCACGGAAGGTGTTTCGCCCATTCGCTGAAGGCCTGGTCGGCGCTTATTCCGAACCTTTGCCTGAAGGCCTCGTCCGCGGAACCGGCCTGGCGCGCCGCAACCACGAAGCTTCGCACTGAGGCGTCATTCGGAAAAAGGTCGCGCACGAAGCCGCGCGCCAGCGCGTACGAGCCCCTGACTGCTCCCTCGCCGCCGGCGAAGTCACTGTTCACCTTGTCAAGGCTCCACTTGCCCTCGGCGACCCTCGGCAGGGCGAGCGCCGAGTACCAATCGTCCGCCCATCCCCATTCTCCGGCCGCCCGCATCGCGAGCCCCTCGTCAAGCCACCTAGGAGGCTTGTAACCGAGGCTGCGGAAAAGAAGCACGTGTGAAAGCTCGTGGCGGAGCGTCTGGATTTCGTCGCCGTAAGGATATGAGCCAGTGCGGCCGAGAATGATTATGATGCGGCCGGCCTCGGCCTGCGCCGCGCCCGCGGCGTACGAAGGAAGGCCGCGCCAATACAGGGGCAGCTCCGAGGGGTTGGCCACGACCGTTATATCCACCGGCTTCGCGCAATCTTCGGGAGGGATGGCGTAAAGGGAGCAGAGGCGCTCCGTCGCGCCGCGCGCTTCACTGTCCAGCCTTTCCGGCAATGATGCGAAAGCAGGAAGTGCGGCGAGAAAGCAATGGATCAATACAAGGCGCCGGAAAGACGAGAGACGGGAGATGGCCGATGAAAAATGGAATGAGGTCATCCACATGGCTCCCGGCCCCTGGCTCCTGACCCCTGACGCCTAGCCCCTGACGTCCTCACGGGACGAGAAACCCTTTAACGGTGCTGTTTTCATAAGGGTCAACCACCTCCACAGCGAGGAAGTGGCGCCCCTTGGAGGGCAGGGAAAGGCGCAGCAGAGCGCTTTTGGAACCGATCCGGCCTTCCATTTCAACGGGTTCCCACGCGCCCCCGTCAATGCTTGCCCGCGCCGCCTCTACCGCCGTGTTGTCGGACGCCTCCAACTCAATGAAGTCCCGGCCCCTGCCCTTTTCGGCCAGTTGCGGCGGGGTGTTGTCAACTTCGAACAGTGGCAGGACCTTGAGCGTCGCGAGCGCTTCGCCCTCTGGGTTTGAAAGGCCGTCGTTGGCCGAAAGTTCGACTTGATAGCGCCCGTCTGGCAAAGCCCGCGTCTTGAATACATAGAAGGGATCGGCCACTGATTCGGCGAGCGTGATCCATTCCTGGGAGCCCTCCGGCCGAAGCCGGACGTCCACCCTGACGTCGTCACCGTCAGGGTCGGAAACTTTCCACGAGATCATGCGGAATCCATACAGGTAGTAGGTCTGCGGCGCCGAATCTGAGGGCTTGGACATGGCGAGCGACGGGAACGGGCGATCCTTTTCATGAATTTCCTGGACGAGCCGCTCGCCGAGCTGGCTCTGGTTTTTTACCGAGATTTCGCCGGGCGGCCCCACGCGCACATCGTCGAAGGCCGGCGGCCTGTTGACGGGACGGTAGGCAAAACTGACGCTTTTCAGCGTGGCTTGGGGCGGGTTTAACACGGCTCGCCACTGGTAATACCGGCTTGGCTGAAGCTGGCCGGAATCTTTCGCTGGGACAAAGGCGCTCCAGAAAGCGTCCGGCTCGGCGCTGTTTCCCGCGCGGATGAAAAGTTCCCAGGCGCCTGTTCCAAAACCCTCAATGACGCCAGGCCGCGCCGCCGTCGCCGCGTCAATCACGGGCGAGGTATAGCTTGCTTCGCCGGCGCCTTGTTTTGTGGAAACGGCCCACAGCGCTCCCGGGTTGGCTGTCATCACAACGGGAGCGGATAAGCCGCCGGCTATTGCAGATAACTGGTCCTTCGGCCATCGTGCCATCAACGATGCTTTCCCGCCCGCTATTTCGATGAGCGCGCCGTCGCGGGTTCCCGCGTATGCTCCCTGGGGGCCATGGGCGGTGGACAGCACGGTGGAAGGAAGAACGCGGATCGGGACTAGGGCGGCGCTTTTTTCCAACCGGTACAAGACCGCGCCCTTGGCCTCCGAAGAAGCCGCGGGCTGCTCCTTGCCGGGAGCCGAGGCGGAGCTTTCGGCCTTCTCGTTTGCCGCTACCAAGATGGCGCCGCCGTCCAGCGCCAGTCCCGCGACCTCCTCCTGGGGAAGCGTGGCGGCAAGGGTCGCCCGGCCGCCTTTTTCAACGCGGTAGAGCGCCGCTGGCGATGCCGTGCCCACCCAGAGCGTTTCTCCGTCTTGAAGCAGGCAGCGCGCGTGGACCGCGTTGAAATCCGCGACCGGCTCTGGGTTTTTTCCGGGCGCGACGCGCCACAACTTTCCAGGCACGCCAGACGCGGCGAGCAGGCCGTCATTCGTGTTCGCCAAGGCCCATACGTACTGGGCGGGGATCTCCGCGGCCAGCGTTGCCTGGCCGTCCGTGGCGCCGACCTTGTAAACTTTGGCTGGGCCTGCCGTTCCGACGAGCAGTCCGCCATCGGGCGAGGCTGCCAACGAAGTAACGAGCGGCTCAGCGAAATGGTGAAAGACCGAGGTCTTGTCGGCGCTGACGCGGAGCAGGTCGCCGGAAGGCCCTGTTCCAATGAAAATATCCTCATTTAGGACGAGCGCGCAAAGAGGAGTTCCGGGAAGGCTCGTTTTTTTGACAAAGGCCGGTCCTAATGAGAGGACGCCCTCCTCGCTGACGCGCACTCCGTTTGTGGCGCCGAGCCACAAATCCTGCGAAGCTGAAAGGGCGGTTTTTGTCCTTCCGCCGAAAACCGTTCCGCTCGATAGCGCCAAAGTAAGAAACAACGCGTAGGCTACGTTTCGTCGCATGTCAACCTCAAGGTTTTTTGTTTTCGACGCGCGTGGAAATCTCCAGCACTCCCTCGGCCGGCCCGGTCGCGGGGCCGGGCTGGATATCAATGAGCCTGTATGGCAAAGGAGCCGCGGCCGTCTTCGGCCCATCCGGGCCTAAAAGGGGCGACAGCGACGGCGGAGCTTCGTCCAGCCTCCTGTTTTGGAGAACCTTGCCTTCCGATGGGGCGACGGCCGCCACGTAGAGCCTGTCATTTTCAGGGATCTCTTTCAGATACCGAAGGATTTCCTCTGAGCTCGCCGGGGCGGCCTCTTCAGTCCCCATGAGCTTCCGCCATAGCGTGAAGACGTCCCCCACCCATAGCTCGACTTCGCCGCTTGGCCATTTCTCGGTCCTAATGGTGGTTTCGTGAATTTGGGCCGCTCCCTGGACGGGCTGGAACTCGACGCGAAGAAGCACGGGCTCGCCGCGGCGAACCACGTCCGGTTCAAGCCAGGCGGCCTTGGGAGCGCCTCCTGAAAGGCCAGGAACAACCGTGATCTCGAGCTTCAGTCCGCTCACCGGCAGTGGTTCATAGCTGTTGTTCAGCATGAGGTCCAGGACGCTGCTGGCGAATTCGTTCATGGCCGCAAACGGCGCCGGCCCCGAAAATGAGAGAGCGCGCATCTTGACCTCTCGCCCGTCGGCCATTGAGGCGCTCAATCGCAGAGTTGCGGTTTTGGGATCGGCCACTCCCTCCATGGAGTTCTGCACCACGCCGAGCGCGCCTTCAAGTAGGGCGGCGGTGATAAACCTCTGCCTGGCCAGATTGAAACGCAAGATCCTGGCCGGGGACTGCGTTCCTTCAAACTTCACTTCGACCGGCAGCATGTCGGCCCTTTTGCCCCAGCGTCCGGCCACGCCCGAACCGGCGTCAAGATAAAGCTCGCCCGCCGGAGAGCCTGACGAGCAGAGCTTCATCCCTTTGTTGAGGCTCGGGACGATGGCCGCCACCCTGGCGCTGACCACCGGCAGATCAACGGCCCCCAGCCGCATGAACGGGTGGCCGAAGGCGACGAAGCGTTCGCCGTCCGACCATGCGACGGTGCCGAAGGCGGCGAATTCGACGTCCCCGCTCACGAGCTGCACGCCGATCAGAGAGCCTGGCCCCAAAGGAGGCGCGCTTGCCTCCTTGGCTTTCGCGCCTTCCGGGGAATCGGCAAGCGCCCACTGAAAACCAGCCGATGCCAGGCTGCCAAGCGGACCGCTGGGAAGCTCCGGATTCGGGCGCAAAGCCACGGGTTTTGGGCCAAGGCCGTCCCAAAATGTCGCCAGCGTCATGGCGCGCGAATGCCCGCTCCCGGCGGCGGCGCCTTCTCCCCGGCCATTTTCGAGAAGCGACAGGAGTTGGGCGGCGGGCGTCACGCCGCAAAGGGACTTTTTTGAAAACGGCCACGCGTAGGCGACGGCGCCGAGCAGTTTGCCCTCCACGTAGATCGGGCTGCCACTCATCGCTTCAAGGACGCCGGTGTTTTCGAGCCCCTCTCCTGACAGCTCGCAGACGATCATTGGGCCGCGGGCCTTGTCCTGCTGAACCACTCCCTGCACCTCGGCTTTGAAAGAAGTGACGGCTTCGCCCCTTAGCACCGTAAAGCCGGTGCCGACGAGCCCAGAAGTGACCTGCCCAAGCGGAAAGGGCTCAGCAAGGCTTTTGGGAATTTCCGATGCTGGCGCGCCAAGCGCGAAGGCCAGAAGCAACATTATTAGAAGCAAAGCTGCGAATCTCACGGACGAACCTCCATCGCGTGAAAGTTTAACACGCTTCAAATGGCTTTGGGCCAATACCCCTTGACCGAAATTCCGCGATGGAAATGGGGTGCCTTCGGTGACGGTTGTGCTGCATGGGA
>JAEMPZ010000123.1 GCA_022759065.1 Acidobacteriota bacterium
GAAGCATCTCTGTTGACAGCGGGGGGCGGTGGGGGTATAATTCATTATCTGAGCAAATGCTCAGGTATGGAGGCCTCATGGCTGGAATGGCTGCGGCGGGCGGGGTCTACGCCACCAAGAAGGGGGCTGTCTCCGCGAGAGGTTATGTCGCTATTGCGGATACTTTCAGGGCTTTAGGGGACCCAACGAGGGCTCGGCTTGTGCACGCGCTTGCCGCCAGGGAGCTCACGGTAAATGAACTCTCCGCAATCGCGGGGGTAACGGCGTCAGCCGTCTCCCACCAGCTTCGGGTGCTTCGTAACATGGGGCTGGTCCGTTTTCGCCGGGAGGCGCAGAAAGCCTACTACTGCCTTGACGATCCTCACATTGAGCGCCTATTTGACGAAGCGAGGCGCCACGTAGCGGAATTGCTTCGTGACCGCTAGAACCTTTGGAGGCCCCACTTGGCTTTAGCTACTCCGCCTTACGAATCAGAGCCCAAAAACGGACGCGAGCCTGGCCGCAAGCGCGTTTTTCTCGTTGGCAATCCCAATGTGGGAAAGAGCGTGCTCTTCAACGCGCTGACCAGTTCCTACGCGGTGGTTTCCAACTACCCAGGGACCACCGTTGAAGTCTCGCGCGGAAAGTTAAGGCTGGACGGCGAAGAGTTAGAGGTCGTAGACACGCCTGGCATGTATTCTCTGAGGCCGATAACAGAAGAGGAGCGCGTTGCCAGGGACCTCCTTCTTCGTGATGACGGCGTCATAGTCAGCGTCGTGGACGCGAAAAATCTCCCGCGCCTTCTTCCCATGACGCTTGAGCTTTCGATGCTTGGGCGTCCGTTGATTCTGGTCTGCAACTTGATGGACGAAGCCAAGGGTGCTGGAGTCACGCTTGATGTAAAGGCGCTTTCTCGCAAACTGGGCGTTCCCGTGGTGGCAACCGTCGCCACCCGCGGGGCCGGGCTTGATGAGCTGAAGAAGCTTATCGAGAGAGAGGCTGCGGTGGCCGGCGCACCCTTTGCGCTTCCGGGGCCAATAGGCGCTGCGGTGGAGACGATAGCGGGCGCCTTGAATGGCGTTCCCTCCGCGCCTTTCTTGGCGCTGTTGCACCTTGAGGGGGACGCGGCCGCTGCCCAAATTGCGCCGGTGGAGCCGGAAATCATTGCGCGAGCCAGGGCATTTCTTGCTGACGCGCGCCCCTCGGCGGTGTCCGCTGAAATCTCCAAGCTGTTCAGAAAGCGCGCCTCGGAGATACTCGCTGATGTCTTCGTGCAAGGCCGGAGGGCCAGCTCGCGGTGGCGCGAGAGAGTGGACGGGATGCTCTTGAACCCGTGGACCGGCTTTCCCGTCCTCGCCATCGTCCTCTACCTGGGGCTTTATGAATTCGTCGGAGTCTTCGGCGGGCAAGTGGTGGTGGGGTGGCTTGAAAACGACCTCTTCCTCTCGCACGTGAATCCATGGCTTTCGGCATTGTTCGCAAAGTACGTTCCGTGGGCGGTGATTCGAGATCTGTTCGTGGGCGAGGACGGCGTACTCACTATGGGGATCCGCTATGCGGTCGCGATAATCCTTCCGGTCGTGGGGAGCTTCTTTCTGGCCTTTTCGGTGTTGGAGGATTCGGGCTACCTTCCGCGCCTTGCGCTGATGCTGAACCGCCTCTTCAGGGTTATCGGGCTCAACGGGCGCGCCGTCATTCCCTTGATCCTGGGGTTCGGGTGCGACACGACTGCAACGATGGTGACGAGGGTTCTTGAGACGACCCGAGAGCGGGTGATAGCGACATTCCTTCTGGCCCTCGCCATTCCGTGTTCGGCGCAGATAGGGCTTATTCTTGGCCTTTTGGGCGGCCATCCCGCGGCCATGGGGCTGTGGATTTTTACCGTGGCGGGCATTTTTCTGATTTCGGGCACCTTGATGGCGCGATTCCTGCCTGGAAAGCAGGCACGGTTCTTCATGGAACTGCCGCCACTCCGCGTGCCTTCCTTGAAGAACGTCCTAAACAAGACAATGAGCAGAATGGGATGGTATTTCCTGGAAGTCGTTCCGCTTTTCGTCCTTGCTTCCGTGCTTGTCTGGATTGGCAACATCACGGGCCTGTTCCCAAAACTAATCGCGGCGACCGAGCCGGTAATGCGGGCTCTGGGCTTGCCCGGGGCAGCGTCCAAGGCTTTCCTGTTCGGTTTTTTCCGCCGGGACTATGGCGCTGCCGGGCTCTATGAACTTCAAAAGGCTGGCGCGCTGGACGGGGTGCAGCTTCTGGTTTCCGCCGTCACGCTGACCCTTTTTCTTCCCTGCATCGCCCAGTTCTTGATGATGAAGCGCGAGCGGGGATGGAAGGTCACCCTCTTGATGAGCGGCGTCATTCTGGCGCTCGCCATCTCCGTGGGGTGGGCTCTTAACCAGATTCTTCTGTTGAGCGGGGTCACGTTGTGATCGAATGCGCCCTTTGCCGAAAGATGTTTGACCCCAAAAGCATCGAGGCGCAGGGCGCCTGCCAAGGGTGCAGCCTCATTGGCACGGGGTGCGGAAGGGTCCGCTGCCCCTACTGCGGGTACGAGAACCAGCGCCCGCTCAAGGACGCGAGGGAAAGGTTCAAAAAGCTGTGGAGGGGATTCGGCCATGCCGCACCGCACGGAGATCAGTGAAGCGCAGCAAGAGCTGTTGGAAGCGCTCTGGCAGCACGAGGAGGAAGCCCGCCCGATGGAGTGGGGGCGGTTTACCGGGAGCGATAAGGAGGAGCTCATCCGCGCTGGTTGGCTTCACGAGCCCGACCTGATTCTGACGCAGGAAGGAAAGGTTCAGGCGGCCAGGGCCATCAGGCGCCATCGGCTGGCGGAAAGGCTGCTGTCTGATGTTCTGGGCGTTTCAGACCAGGCCGGGGAGCAGGACGCTTGCAGGCTGGAGCATTCATTGGTGGAGGGGCTGGCGGAGAGAGTCTGCACATTTTTGGGGCACCCGAGGGTTTGCCCGCACGGCCACAGGATTCCAGAAGGGCCGTGCTGCCTTGAGAGGCGCTCTCAATTGGACGCGGCGCTTGCCCCCCTGACGCGCTTGCAAGCCGGAGAGGAAGGGGTCATAGCTTACCTGGCCACGGGTGGCGAGGAGGATCTTGACAAGTTTTTATCAATGGGAATTCATCCCGGAGACCGCGTGGCGCTCATTCGAAAGTCGCCCACGGTGGTCTTCCGTTGCGGCAACGCCCAGTTTGCCGTTGACAGGGAACTGGCCGCCGGGGTGTACGTCAGGCGGCGGTAAGCACCCCCAAAGGCGCAACGCCACGCCGCATGCCATGTCGCCACCAAAGACTTATTTACCACGGAGACACAGAGGGCACAGAGGGAAGATGATCTTGGTGGTGAATCTTTCTTTTTCCTTGCCCTAGCGCCGTATGGCCGTCGGTTTGGACCGGGCGCGGGCTATGAGCGCGTCTATTTGTTCTTCCGGGACAAAACCAACGGCGCAAAGGCCCTGGTCATCCCGCAGCAGCCGCCTGTCGGCTATCCGTTGAATATCGGTCCGGTATGGCTCGGCCTCGCCAAGCGATTTCATGCATGCATCGAAGGCGGCGGGCAAATTGGGCGAAGCGCTATACATCACCCACGTTCCCCGGTGCGAAGAGGTGACGAGGCCGTGCTTTGAAAGCACGGCCAGGTGCTTGCTGGCGCGATATTGGGGGATTTTGAGGCCGTAAACGAGCTCGCAAACGCACAAATTGCAATCGAACGCCGCAAGCGCCACCATGAGCCTGAGACGTGTCGGATCACCCAGCGCCTTAAAAAAGCCCGCGTTGACGTACCTGGGATCGTAGTCTACTTTGAACGCTGTCTGGTCCATGAATCCCCCTTCCATCATCGTACGGCGAGCCGGCAAGTGTGACGCCCGCCTCGTTTTTAATGATAGACTTATTCGAAGTAGTATGCAAGCCCCGGCAGATAGTGAAACCTTTTTACTGGCAAATGCGTATGGCGAGGCGTGGTATGATCCGCCCATTTTTCGGCGGATGAGAGGGGGCGCGCATGAAATCAAGGGTTGCGCTAATTGGCTCCTTGGCGGCTGGATTTTGGGTGATGGCGGCAGAGGCCTTTGCTTCAAGCCCGCCGGTCCTTTTTGACCCGCCGATGTCACCGCGCAACGCCAACTACGCCATGGAGGTTTCGCTGGACGCCGCCAATCACCTTTTGAAGGGACACGAGCGGATTCGCTGGCGGAACATCACCGATACAGCCACGTCGGACGCCTGGTTCCATCTATACCTCAACGCTTTCGCCAATAACGAGTCGGAGTTTTTCAAAGAATCTGGCGGAAGACTCAGGGGGGACAGCGCCGACCGGACGCACTGGGGCTACTGCCGGGTCACGTCGCTGGCCGCCGTAAGGCAGGACGGCACGCTGGCGCCACTCAAGCAGCTCTTTCCACTCTCTGACAAGACGGTCATGCGAGTGGAACTGCCATTTCCAGTTCCACCAGGCGGCGAATTGCTCCTTGACCTCTTTTTTGAAGATCAGCTTCCGAAGGTTTTCGCCCGAGCCGGTTACGCCGGAAACTTCAACATGGCCGGGCAGTGGTTTCCAAAGCTCGGCGTGTTTCAGGGCGCCAATGGCTGGAACTGCCACGTTTACCACGCCAACTCCGAGTTCTTTTCGGACTTCGGCGTTTACGACGTGGCCTTGACGGTGCCGGAAAACTACGTCGTTGGCTCCACGGGCGTTGAGTGGGGGACCGAGGAGAAATCAGCCGGCAGAAAGACCGTTCATTTGCACGCCGAGGACGTCCACGACTTCGCATGGACGGCCTCGCCGGACTTCATAGAGGAAAACAGCACATGGGAGGACGTCCGCATCAGGATCCTCATGCAGCCGGGCAACAGGGACTCCATAAAGAGGTACGCCGCGGCTACAAAGAAGGCACTGGAACTCTTTGCAAAGTGGATATGGAAGTACCCATACCAGCAGATCACCGTGGTGGACCCACCGGCCAACGGCATGGGCGCGGCGGGAATGGAATATCCGACGCTAATAACGGCCGGAGCGAGCCCATTTTTGCCCGGTTCGGTGCTTGTGCCCGAGGTGACCGTCGTCCACGAATTTGGCCACCAGTACTGGTACGGTATGGAAGCGAACAACGAGTTCGAGGAAGCGTGGCTCGACGAAGGCATCAACAGCTACTACGAAACGCGCATCATGGATGACTGGTTCGGCCCACAAAACTCCATCTTCAACGGGCTTTTCGGCCTGCACATGGGCGACGTCGCGATGCAGAGGGTGCAGTACATCAGCATCCCCGACATGGACCCTGTCGTTCTTCCGGCCTGGAAGTATTTCTCCAATGGCTCTTACGCCGTGATGAGCTACAGCAAGCCGGTTATGATGCTCAAGACGCTCGAAAACATCCTGGGCAGAGAAAAAATGGATGCCGTGATGCGCGCCTTTTTCATGAAGGTGAAGTTCACGCACCCGGCCACTGATGACTTTGTGAAGATTGTCTCCGAAGCCGCAGGCCGCGATCTCTCGCCGATTCTCCAACCGCTGCTCCATGGAACAGGGACCGTGGACTTCAAAGTCGCCGGCGTTCGCAATACGCCTCAGGAAACCGCTTCCGGTTTCGATCTCTCGAAGGATCCGCCCGTCCCTTTCGGAAAGGAAAAGGACAGGAAATCAAAAGAAAAAACCAGGTACGAGGCTAAAGTCACGGTGCAGAGAAAAGGAGAGCTCATCCTCCCGGTTGAAGTCCTTGTAACCTTCGATGACAAAACGGCCAAGCTGGAAACATGGAGCGGCGAAGGCCGTTATATCACCTTCATCTACCCGAAAAAGGTGACGAGCGTGGTAGTTGATCCCGGCGGAAAAGTGCCTTTGGACATGGACAGGCTGAACAACGGCTGGCAGGCGAACGATGACAGCGCCCCGGCCTCCGTCACGGCCTTGCGCTTCAACCGATGTTTTGAAACTTTGTACGCGCTTGCCGCCGGTCTTTTTTAGCGACCGGGCAAAGCGGATGCCTCGCAAAGGAGTTGCCAATGGCGTTAGCGCAGGCGGTCAGGGAAGGAATCGGCGGGGGAAGAGGAAAGCTCCTTACTACGGCGGTGCTTTACGCTGTTCC
Organism: Acidobacteriota bacterium; assembly: GCA_022759065.1. Taxonomy (GTDB): domain Bacteria; phylum Acidobacteriota; class UBA4820; order UBA4820; family DSQY01; genus JAEMPZ01. Next base: position 6,081 of record JAEMPZ010000123.1, read on the forward strand.
TCTCGCTGCATCGCTTTTAGCGGTCGCGCCCCTTCGTTCGGGGCTGCACGCCGCCTTTGACCGGTATCCCGCCGCCGCGGAACTGATGAATGGCGGCGGCATTGACCTTTTAGCCGAGACGGGGCTGCGCCAACCCGCTTTTTGGGCGGCGGGCTTTGCGCTGGTCATGCCGGCCCTCATTATCTCGCTCATCGTTGGCCTTTGGGCGCAGGGTGGCGCATACGCGGTCGCGGCTTCGAGAGATAAAGAGCCAAGCCCCTGGAGAACGCTATGGCCAGCGGCGACGAAGATTCTGCCAAAGTTCATCGTCATTGTTCTGCTGAATGCCATTGTTTGGGGGGTGGTAGCGGTGCTGGCCGCGATTCCTTTCGCTGTTTTTCGCTTCAGGTTCAAGGAAAACAGCGACCCCGGTCCGTCGTGGCACCTGTTTCTGGCCGGATTGGCGGCGCTCGTGATTCTCTGGAACCTGGCTTCGGCGAGTTGCGGCTTTGCCAAGGCCGCGGCGGCGCTTCGCCTGGGCGAAGGCAACCTGGCCAAGGATTACCTTGCCGGGCTCAAGTTCTCTATAAAGAGGTTTTGGCAGGCCCAAACGCTTACCTGGACGTTCTTTGCGCTAAGGGCCGGACTTTTCGCCTTGTGCGCCTTCGCGCTCCCTATGGCCACCACGTTTGGGGGAAGCGCAATTAAATGGATTCTGTTTCAAGCCGCTCTTTTCGCAATCGCCTTTTTGAGGGTGGCCGAAATGCGAAGCCAGGTGGTGTACTTGGGCGAAAGCATGCAAGGCGCGGCGCCACGGGGAGAAATGTGACGGGGTAAGAGGGTAAGAAAGTTAAAAGGTCAACCAATGCAATTACCGCGCATTGATGCGCATCTTTCACCCTCTCACTTT
>JAEMPZ010000040.1:0-3371 GCA_022759065.1 Acidobacteriota bacterium
GGAGATGACCTTCGCCGTGGAAGCGAGCGTGCGTGACTCCTTCACCGGCCACTCAGGCTACGCGGCGCTCAAGGCGAAAGACGCGATTGCCGACCGCTGCCGCGAAAAGCTTGGCTCGCGCCCGGGCGTGAGCCGAGACGACCCGGACATGCTGGTGTTCGTCCGGCTCGCCCAAGGGCACTGCTCCGTCGGCCTCGATCTGGCTGGAGCGCCTCTCCACAAGCGCGGTTACCGTGAGGCGTCCGTTCGCGGCGCGCTCAACGAGACGCTCGCCGCTGGAATTCTTTTGCTCTTGGGTTACGACGGAGAACGCCCCTTCTGCGACCCATTCTGCGGCTCGGGCACCTTTGCCGTGGAAGCCGCCTTGATGGCAGCTCGCGTTGCGCCGGGGCTTTTAAGCGGGAGGCGTTTCGGTTTCGCGCGTTGGCCGGGCTTCAACGACCGCGAGTGGCGGCGCATCGTCAAGGAGGCGATGGCGCTCATGCGCACTCCTGGATTTCCCATCGCGGCGTCCGATATTGACGGCTCGGCCTGCAAAGCGGCGAGGACAAATGCCGCCGCCGCGGGAGTGGAGCCCTTCATCACCGTGGCCCAAAGAGATGCGCTCGATGTTTCCCCGCCGGGAGAAAACGGTCTGATAGCGACGAATCCTCCATACGGAGACCACGCGGGTGCCGACGAGTATCTGCCATTGCTCTATAAGGGATTCGGGGACTCGCTCAAGAAGAAGTGGCCGGGTTGGACCGTGGCAATTTTGGGGGCCAACGTATCGTTACTGAAAGCGGTGGGCCTGCACCCCGCCCGCCGCATACACTTGACCAACGGCCCAGCCGAAGCGCGCCTTCACGTCTTCGAGCTCTATGAGGGGACAAAACGCAAGAGGCTTGCTGAAACGACAACAACGGGAGAATCTGATGAGTGACCAAAAACAAAAGGGAACCTCTGAACCGCTCACTTGCATGCTCTGCGGCATGGGAGAGGACGAGCGGCCGCTGTTGACCCTGAGATACCAGGGCGGCGAGACGGCGATATGCCCCCGCTGTCTGCCGAGGCTCATCCATCCGGAGCGCGCGCACTCTTGAATTTCAACCGCCCCAGGCGTACCTCGACAGGCGGCAGTTTTCGATGGGCGCGGGCGTGTAATACCAAGGCGCAATCAAAAAGGAAACTACATCACCACGAAGGCACAAAGGGCACAAAGAAAACAAAGACACGAACCTTAATGGCAACTTGGTATAAAATAATCCTGGAGGTTCATCGTGGATGCAGAAATAGTCAAGTTGCTTAAACAGGCGAGAACGATAGCTGTCGTCGGGATCTCTGAGAAGCCTGACCGTCCCAGCAACGACGTGGCCAGCTACTTGATAGAACAGGGCTACGACGTGATCCCGGTGAACCCGGCGCTCGAGCAGGTTTTTGGACGGCGCTGTTTCAAGGATATCGCTTCGATAGGCAAGCCCGTTGACATCGTTGACGTCTTCAGGCGGCCGGAGGCGGTTCCCGAGATTGCGGACGAAGCTATAGCCAGTGGGGCGCGCGCCATCTGGATGCAGGAAGGCGTGAGCCACGACGAGGCGGCCAAGCGCGCCCGCGCGGCCGGCCTGATCGTAATTGAGGACCTGTGCATCAAGAAGGTGTTGATGAGTTTGGGAGGCAGGCCCGCTTAAGACTCTTGCGCGGTGGATGATGATAGAGGGGTGACAATGGCCGATAGTGGGGGCGCTTCACATCCAGTGATGGGCGAGCTTCTCCTTAAGGAGGGGCTTCTCACGCGCGAGCAATTGGAGCAGGCGCTCGCGGAGCAGCGTCGCATGGGCGGACGGCTCGGGTATCACCTAATACGCCTGGGCCACTTGAACGTCACGCGCCTCAGCCAGTTTCTTCGGGAGACGATGGGGCTTATCCCATACGACCTCGTGGAATGGATCAAGGACCCGTCGGTCACGGAGTTGATCCCCTCAAACCTGGCGCAGTTTTATCAGGTGGTGCCCGTGGAGATCAGGGACAACGTCCTGTGCGTGGCGATCGCCGACCTTGATAACCCGCGCCTTATTCCAGCGCTTGAAGAGCTGACTGGCATGGCCATTGATCCGGTCGTCTGCCCCAGGGAAGTAGTGGTAAAGGCGCTCGAACAATTCTACGGCATCTCGAAAGACCCAGGGGTGGTGCGCAGCCCCGCGGGTGACAACCTTTTCATTCTGTCGCTGCCGTCGGCCCACATCCGGCCGCTTCACTGGTCAACGTTGAAGGCCGACTCCTCCGCCACTGAATGGTTCCGCACGATCATGGCCGAGGCCATAAGGCTGAAGTGCAGGACGGTCGTGATCAGGCCGGATGGCGACGCGCTCAGGGTGGCTTTCCGGACCGAGGAAAAGCTGGAAGACCGCTTCCAGCTTCATTCGCGGAAGCAGGGAGAGATGGACGCGCTCCTTGGGGACTTGGCAAGGTTGCGGGACAAGCGGCGCGGCTCGCGCCTTGAAGGGCGCATCAGGCTTCAAGTCGAATCCCATTTTCTCTCCTTGCACGTGAAAGCGCTCGGCACGCTTCAAGGCAACAGGTACACGCTAACGCTTTACGACGAGAAGCTGTTTAAGAGCGACTGGTCGGAACACGCGGCGGGCCTGACGGAGCTGGAGCGGGCCGGGGTGGAGGCCTCGTTCAACGCCGAGCGGGGGTTGTTCCTTGTCGTGGGCGCTCCCGGGCCAGGGTTAACAAGCCTCTATTACGCGCTCTTGGCCCACGCCAAGGAGCGGTTCAAGTTCATCATAGCGCTGGAGGAGTATGCCCTGCTCCCGATGAGCGGAGTGGCGCAAGTCGAGGTCTCTCGTCAGGAATCAAGTTGGGCCGAACAAACGACGCTTGCGATGAAGCAGGAGCCGGAGCTTCTGGCCGTCAATCCGTTGAAGGAGCGGCAAACTACCGAGTTGGCGCTTCTCGCGGCGTTGCGCTCATCGGTTCTGGGCGTGCTGCACCAGCCCGATGCGGCGGCGGCGATCAAGTGGATGCTGCGAAACGGCTTTCGTTCCGCCTTGAGAGCGGGCGTCCTGAAAGGCATTTTGACGCACGCCTCCATTCCAAGGCTCTGTCCGCACTGCAAGATCCCAGTGGAAAGCGCCGGAGCGGATGGGCGTCCCGTTACGCTTTATACGCGCCAAGGCTGCGAGCGGTGCATGGGGTGGGACGCGCTTCACGCGGAGGCGATTCTTGAATGGCTTCCGCTTTCTTCGGGCACGGTGCCCCTGGAAGAGTCGGATGCAACGCCGGCGACCATCAGGCGCCTCGTCGAGGAGGCAAATGGCGAAACGCTTCAGAGGCGCGTTCTTCGCAAGGCCCTCGACGGAGTGGTGGACGGGGCCGAGGCCAGGCAGTAC
>JAEMPZ010000040.1:3471-6936 GCA_022759065.1 Acidobacteriota bacterium
ATCTTTGGCATCATAGCGGCTGGAGGATGTTTGGCATGGCAAAACTATTTCCGGCGACCAAGGCGATTCTGGCGGTTTTCGCCACCGCGATGACGCTTTCCGCTTTCGCGCAGGCTCCCCAGCCTTCCAACAATCTGCTCCAATTGACGGCGGCCGTTCGCGATGCCGGGAAGGCTGCCTCTTCGCTGGACAGCCAGATATGGAACGGCTTTCATTTTAATCAGGTTCCTCTCGTGATATGGGATGGCGCTTCTCGCCAGATTCTCTTGGCGCACGTCTCGCCGCTTCCCGATGGCTTCGTCTCGGCAGGTGCTTCTTTTCCTGAGGCGGGGATAGGCTCCCTGCCCGAAGGTTCGTTGCCAACGACAGGGGTGGCGCCTTTTGCCGGCAGGCTCTCGGCCTGGATTGACGCTGACGCGCTTGCGAAGGCCGGGCCGGCGCAGGCAAGATGGCTCCTTTACCAGGAGGCATTCAGGGTATACAGCCAGTACCTTGGCATTCCCCCAGCGCCCAGCCTCGCAAACGGTGGCTATCCAGAAAATGACGCGGCAAACAACGCCATGCTGAGGGCCGAGGCGCTTCTGTGCCAGCGGCTTCTTTCGGCCCCTGTGGGCGAAGCGCCGTCGGTTGCAGCGGCTTTGCTCGCTTTGAGAGCGCAAAGGCAGGCAAGGCTTCCACAGGAGATCGTTTCATACGAATGGGCGCGGGAGAACAGCGACGGCCTCTGCGACTACGCCGGCTACAAGGCTGCGGAGGCGATTGACAAGGCATCAGCGGCATCGTCGCTCAACGGCCTCTTGAGCGCCGCGAGCTTAGCGGGCCAGGCAACGAGCCAGGCCAGGTGGGGAGCGGCCGGGTGCGCTCTCGCCCTTGCGCTCGACCAGTCAAGCCCGTCGTGGAAGACCGCTTTTGAAAAGAGCTCCCGCGCGAGCCTTGAGCCGGTGCTTCGCCAGGCCTTCGGCGCCGCCGCGCCAACTGATATCGCTTTCTTGAATCTTGCCGCGCTCACGCAGGAGGAACAGAAGCTGGTTGATGAGAAGCAGGCCCGCAATACCGCGCTCCTTGACTCGATCACTAAGGCGAAGGGGCTCGTCGTGGTCCTCGATCTTTCGTCCGCGCTCGGCTTTCCGGGGGTCACCTGGACCAACCGTTACGAGCCAAAAGGATTGGTGCGCCTCGACTCTGAGAGGATGATCCAGAGCTTTTACAAGCTCGATGGCAAGGGCGTCCTTGAATACGCTTCGTCGCGCCCTTCCCTGATCAAGGTGCGGCAAAGCATCACGGCCGGCTTCGCTCCAGATGAAGCGTTCGCCGTTATTGTTGACGGCAAGCCTGTCACCTTCAGCCCCGAATCGCCAACGGCGCAGGGTGAGATAGAAATCCGCGGCCCTCAGTACACCCTGAAGGTCGCAAAGGGGCGGGCGGATTGGTCGGCATCGGACAGGGTCCTCAAGATCACGCCCATGCGGCCCGAGGCTTGAGTTGCTTATCCAGCCGGAAAGTTAGCTGCATGAACGCGCGGGTTACTTGGATAGGCGGAAACGCATTCGCGGGCCAGAGCGGCTCCGGCCACTGGGCCGTCATGGACGCGCCAGACGGGGAGACTCCCCAGGCGGCGCCGACTCCCATGGAATACTTGCTTCTCGGGCTTTGCGGGTGCACCGGGGTGGATGTCAGGACCATCCTTCAGAAAATGCGCCAGGACGTCCGCGGAATAACGGTGGACGCGGAGGTGGAGCGGGCAAGCGAGCATCCCAGGGTATTCACGAAAATCGCCCTTCGCTACACCGTCTCAGGCCGTAATCTCGACCCAAAGAAAGTCCACAAGGCGGTCGCACTGTCCCACGAGAAGTACTGCTCGGCAAGCGCGATGCTCGGCAAGACAGCCGAGATAACACGCGAGATAGAAATAAAGGATGAGCGATGAAAGATGAACGATGAGAGATGAGGAGCGAGCGACAGGCGCTTCTTCCTCATCCATCATCTATCATCCATCATCTATCAATTCAGCCTCTTCTGTTCCAGCCTGAAGGTGAACTCGCACTGGCCGACGTGGATAACGCCTCCGGGCTTTAGCTCCTTCAACGTGACCCGCTCCCCGTTCAAGAATGTCCCGTTGGTTGATTGCAGGTCCGCCAGATAATAGGCGCCCTCTTTCGGGATGATTCTGAAGTGCTGCCCCGACAAGGTCTGGTCCGCGACCTGAATCGTGTTGACCTTGTCCCGGCCGACAGAAACGGGCTGGTTTGGAGGAAGCTGGAACATCCGCGGGGGGCCGCCGGCGCGTTTTAGGACCAAGACGGGGACTTCGTCCAGCACCATCGTGTGGTCGAGCATCTCGCTGGAAGGCGCCTTCTTCATCAGCGTTGGATCAATGTCCGGAAGAGGCGGGGCTGCCGGGGTCTGCGGCGAGACGCCCGGGTTGGTGATCGCCAATTTCTTCGCGAGGCAGACTGGGCACTCCGTTTCCCACATGTTGAAAACGTGGCCGCACTCCTCGCACGCGCGCTCCTCCGGCCTTCGCGTTCGGCGCAGGATGATTGCGGCGAGAACCGCGAGGCCCAGGACCAACACACCCAAGATCATGAAGAGAATTGCCGTGAGATGGTTAGCGGGGGGTTTGGGCTGTACGGCTTGAACAGGGACCGGTTCCGGTTTCGGTGGCGCGGGTGGCGGAGGGAACGGGACAAGCGCGGCCGCAGTTTCGGCGAAGGGCTGGCGCAAATCGGCGCCGGGAAGCTCTCCGGCGTAGCGGCCGCCAGTCAGCGTGGCGAGCCGCCTGAGCGTCTTGAGGTCCAAGGAGGCGCCGAGACCGGCTGTGACTATGCCGACGTGGGCTTCAAGAGCGCGCGAAGAGGCGTCTTCCAGCGTCACGGCGGAGTTCTCGTCTTTCCCGTCCGTCACAAGAAGAATGACGCCCGGCTCCTTCTTCTCCGCCAGAGCCTTCACGGCGTAGAAAACGCAATCGTAAAGCAGGGTGAAATTGCCGCCCTGTTCGAGCCGCGCGATGCCGGCCTGGAGTTCGGCCGCGTCCGTCGTGAAATCGGCCACCTTGACGGGCGCATCGTTGAAGGCGTAAAGGCAAACCGGCCCTTGCGCGGCCAGCGCCGGCATCATGTCCGAGAGCGCCTTCTTGGCCTCCTCGAACCGTCCCTTCGAGACCGACCTCGAAGTGTCAACGAGAACAGCCGTGGGCGCCCCCAGCGCGGAGACCGAGAAGATTATTGCCAAGGGCGCGGCCAGGAAAACCGAAAGAGCCCGACGACGAGTGATGGCCATGGCGGACACCTCCCACGACCATAGTATAGGCCCAGAATTGCGCCAGGGCCAGTTGCGGGGTGAAAGACCTATTCACCACGGAGGCATGGATGACAGTTGAGAGATGATGGATGAGAGATGAAAGGGCAAGGACGACGGCAGACGATTGACGGTTGACGGACGCGCGAGTTGACGCGCGGTCGTCGT
>JAEMPZ010000112.1 GCA_022759065.1 Acidobacteriota bacterium
CGGCGCGCCTTCGTCATGTTCGTTGGAAACCTCGCTTTCAAACTGCCCGATTCATGCGTTCAAAGTCCCGCCATTACTACATCAATGATCGCGGTGAAACTTGTTTTGGACAGCAGTGATGACGGATGAAAGACAGAGACGGCTCGTTGATCACGCATCTTTCGCTCTCTCACTTTCTAACTCTCTCACTCTCGCACTTTTTTGCCCCATCCTTGGCGCCGGCAATTGCCATGAGGCCCCAGGCACGGTATGATTGTTTTCTTACTTGGAGGAGGGCGCATGGACGCAAAGCCCGGGGCCGGTAGCGTGCAGGAAATCGAGGAGCGCGAGCGGGAGTGGCTCAAGAACGTCTACAAGGGGGGCACGGAACCGGAACTGACATTCCGCTCCCTCATGTTCGGCGCGATCATCGGCGCCATCATGTGCCTGTCCAACCTCTACGTCGGCTTCAAAGCCGGCTGGAGCCTCGGCGTGACGATAACGGCCGCTATCATGGCCTTCGCCATTTTCAGGGCGTTCAGAACCGTTTTCCCATTCTTCGTGAAGCGTGACATGGGCATGCTCGAAACCAACATCCTGGTCACGATCGCCTCGGCGTGCGCCTTCATCGCTTCCGCCGGCCTCTCGAACGCCGTGCCCGCGCTCACGATGGTTTCCGGGCGCACACTCCCCACGTGGCAGTTGGGGCTATGGGTGGCGGTGATTCTCTTTCTCGGCCTCTTCATGGCTATTCCAATGAAGCGGCAGATGATCAATGTTGAAAACCTGAAGTTCCCGACGGGGTTCGCCACTTCCGAGGTCTTGAAGGGGATGTACGCAGAAGGCGGCGACGCGGTGAAGAAGGCGCGGGCGCTCTTTGCGGCGCTGGGCTTGGGGCTTTTAATCGCCTGGTGGCGGGACGGCGTTATCGGTTTGCCGAAGCGCGTCGCAGGCCACTTCGCGAGAGAGCTTGGCGTGCTCGAGTGGAACCGATGGCTTCCGGCCATTCCTGCCACCCTGGTTCCCTCTTCGTGGTCCGTGTTCGGAATGCCTTTGGCTCGGTTGACGCTTTCCTTCGAGGGAAGCCTCATCATGGTTGGCGCGGGGGCGATCATGGGAATCCGCGCCGGCATCAGCCTTCTGCTGGCGGCGCTGATTGGCTACGGAGTCCTCGCCCCAATATATATTGCAAAAGGGGACATTCCGCACGACCCGCCATCCGTGCAGGCGCTCTGCGGCTTCAACCAGCGCCCGCGCGTGGAGGCCGCATCGGACATCGCCTTCCCCATGGCCGTCGAGCAAGGGGCGGCGCTGTCATTCTCGGTTCTCGAAGCGGGCAAAGAGCCGCTGATCCTCACGAAGACGTGGCCTCAGGCCGAGATTTTCAAGAACGCGGCGGCGCTTGAAGCGGAACTTAACGGAACTCCGCCCTTCGCCGGCGCCATCGTCTTCGGCGTTGACAAGGGGCGCAACCGCCTCTACGCCGAGTTAGTTAGGGAAACCGTGGCGGAAACCTCGCTGACGGTGGAGCAGGCGGCACTCGATTTCGCCGCCAAGGCGCGCGGCCGCGCGCTCCACTTTCCGGTCAAGATGCCACCGGGAGCGGTTCTTTCTTTTTCCGCCGGCGAGGCGAATGGACCTACAGGCCCAATCGCGGCCGAACACCTCGCCGTGGCCTTCGCGCAAGGAGCCGTTTTTGAAGACGAATCGGCGCTTCTTACGTTTTTGAACAGCGAGAAGCTTCCAGACGGCGGGCCGAACCCCTTCTTTGGAAAGATTTCGTTCTCCATGCAGCGTGGCCGTTTGGCCGCGAGCGGCGCCGGCTTCAGGCGCTGGGATTCGCGACTTTCCGTTGATGATTGCCAGGCCGCGCCGATACTGGGTTTCCAGGCCGGACAGAACCGAAGCGTCCCCTACGGCGGATTCAAGAACATAGTGCGGTGGCTAATGTGGCCGGGGGTGGCGATGATGGTCACGGCCGGCCTCCTGTCGTTCTTCATGCAGTGGCGGACCGTTCTTCGGGCCTTGTCCGGCTTGATGACGATGTTCAAGAAGAGTTCAGCCGTAGGCTCGAAGGATGCGCTTGCCGGGGTTGAGGTCCCAGGCTCCTGGTTCGCGATGGGAGTCCTGGTGACGGGCGTTGCCGCAGTAATCCTGCAGATCTGGTTCTTCGGGATACACTGGTGGATGGGGATAATCGCGGTGGCTATGTCTTTCTTCCTAGCCATCGTCGCCTGCCGGGCCACGGGCGAAACGGACATCACGCCGGTCGGCGCGATGGGCAAGATCACCCAGCTCATGTATGGGGCAATCGCTCCCGGCAACATGACTGCCAACCTGATGACCGCCAACGTGACCGCCGGCGCGGCGACCTCGTCGGCGGATCTCTTGCAGGCCCTTAGGTGCGGCCACCAGGTCGGCGCCAGCCCGCGCAAACAGTTTCTTGCCATGCTGTTGGGCGTGGTTGTTGGTTCCGCCGTCGCCGCCCCCGTCTACAACATTCTTGTGCCGGCGGCGGATGTCCTTGGAACGGACAAGCTGCCGGCGCCCGCGGCGCAAACCTGGGCCGGGGTCGCGCTGCTTCTAAGCAATGGCCTCCACGCTCTTCCCGTTTCGGCGCGCTGGGGCCTTTTGTGGGGAGGCCTTTTCGGCATCGCGGTCACCCTCTGCGAGAGGCTTTGGCCCAAGAGCCGGAAGTTTCTGCCATCAGCAACGGCGATGGGAATCGCCTTCGTCATTCCCGCCTACAACAGCGTCAGCATGTTCATCGGGGCCTTCATAGCGTGGATCCTCGACAAGCGGGCACCGGCCTTTTCCGAGACCTATACGATATCCACTGCCTCCGGCTTGATTGCGGGTGAGAGCCTCATGGGCATAGGAGTGGCGATATTGGTGGCGTTCCAACTGATGTGAGGGAGGGCAGGGCGTTGGGAGTTAGGAGTTGGGAGTTAGGAGTTAGGTGTTAGGAGTTAGGCGATGGAAGTGAGAAAGTGAGAGGGTGAGAAAGTGAGAAAGGCGCGTTTACCCTCTAATTCTATAAATCTCTTGCCTTCTTGCCTTCTTACCCTCTCACCCTCTTACCTTCTTACTGTTTTCACTTCGCATGTTTCACGTTCTGTACGCTCTACGTCTGCGGAAGGGCGCTAATGTACGAAGCTTTTTTGGACCATCACGTTCACAGCCACCACTCGTTCGACAGCGAATCGCTCCTTGAGGAGCTTGTCGAGAGCGCTCGCCGGGTGGGCGTCGGGGGGTTCGTCCTCACCGATCACGTTGAGTTCGATCCGTCGGAAATCGGCTTCGGCTACTTCCAATACGATAAGGCGCGCGCCGAGTGGGACGAGATTCAAAGCATCACTCCCGACCTGAAGATCCGTTTCGGAGCGGAGATTTCGCACCAGAAAGAGCGCGTGGACGCAATCCGTGACTACCTGCGGTCGCGCCGCTTTCACTACGTCATCGGCTCGGTTCACCACGTGGGCAGGGAGGAGATAAGTGACTTCATGGCCCGCGTAGAGGAGCGCAAAGTCCCGATCGAAGAGTGTTTGGGGCCATACTTCGATGCCTGCCTTGACGCCGTCAAGTCTAACCTGTATGACGCCATGGGCCACCTCGATTTCCCCAAGCGCTACTCCCGCAAGGGGCCGAAGTACACCGGCGATTTCTGGATGAAGCACTACGGGAAGAAGATCAAAGAGGTAGTGACGGCCTGTCTCGACATGGGCGTCCACCTTGAGGTCAACACCGCCACTTTCCGCGTCGGGTTTACAGAGCCTTATCCCGGCTGGGCCATCCTTGACCTCTACCGCCAACTCGGCGGCCGCCAGGTTATCCTCTCCTCCGACGCCCACCGGCCCGAGGACCTGGCCACCGCCTACGGGGCGGTCATCCGCGAACTAAGCCGCCGCGGCCTCGGCATAAGAAACGCCGTCGCGTAGAGGCGAAATAATTCCAGTCTTCGGGCGATTGCTGGTATCTTGAAGTTGGAGCTTTCAAGGGGGAATGATGCCAAACCGGCTTGCTGGCGAATCCAGCCCATATCTCAGGCAGCACGCAGCCAATGCGGTGGAGTGGCGCGCATGGAACGATGACGCCCTGTCAGAGGCGCGCATGGAGGACAAGCCGGTATTTCTCTCAATCGGCTACTCATCCTGTCACTGGTGCCACGTCATGGCGCACGAGAGCTTCGAGGATGAAGCAACAGCCGCCCTGCTGAACGAACGGTTCGTCTGCATAAAGGTGGACCGCGAGGAGCGCCCGGACCTGGACGCCCTATACATGCGAGCGGTCACGATGATGACCGGCCGCGGCGGATGGCCGCTCACCGTTTTTCTCACCCCTTCGCTTAAGCCGTTTTATGGAGGGACCTATTTTCCCAAGGATGCCCGGTTCGGAATGCCCGCCTTCAAGGATATCTTGGTGGCTGTCTCGGATGCCTATTCCCGGCGCCGTGGTGAAATCGAGGAATCGGCAGATAACCTGTTTAGAGTCGTGGCGCGAAGTTTCGAGCCAGAGCCAGGCCAATGGTTGGCGGGGCGCGAGGCCGCGAGCATGGCGCTGAAATCCTTGTTGGCGGAATTTGACGAGGAGGAGGGCGGATTCGGACATGGGCCTAAGTTTCCGCAACCGCCGCTCCTCTGGTTCCTTCTTGACGAGGCCGCCCGGCTTCACGAACCGGACATTGCAAAGAAAGTCTTCTTCACGCTTCGCAAGATGGCCAGGGGAGGCGTGCGCGACCAGATCGGCGGCGGGTTCCACCGCTACAGCGTGGACGGGATGTGGCGCGTCCCACATTTTGAAAAGATGCTCTACGACAACGCCCAGCTCGCCTCTCTATACTTCCGGGCCCATTTGCTTTGCGGCGACGGCGAATTCCAAAGGGTCGGCGAAGAGGTTCTTCGGGATATCGAGCGCTGCCTCAAGTCGCCCGATGGTGGTTATTCGGCCGCGTTGGACGCCGATTCGGATGGCGAGGAGGGCCGATTCTACCTCTGGACCCCAAGCGAGATCGAAGAGGCGCTTGGCGAAGCCGAGGCGAAGGTGGTTTGCCCGTTTCTAGGCCTCGCGGCCGGCCACAGCGGCGATTTGGAATCGTGCACTCCGAGGCAGGCTCTTGATTGGGCTGAAGGCGCCGAGATGGCTCGGACAAGCGAGCCCGCATTCCGCTTGCGCATGGAGAATGACCTTGAACGGCTGCGGCGAAAGCGCGAAGCGCGAGTTTACCCTGGGGTGGACACCAACGTCCTGACGGACTGGAACGCGCTTGCGGCTACAACTTTCTTCGACGCGTTCATGGCCACGGGCGAAAATTCATACAGGGAAAAGGGAGAGGCGCTCCTCGATTTTATCTGGAACAGGTTGTGGGATGGCAAACTGCTTTTCCACGTATGGGATGGGAGCGCGGCCAAGGTTCCGGGCTTCCTTGCCGACTATGCCTACTTGGCCAAGGCCCATTGGAGTGCCTTCGAGGCCACGGGGACGTTCCGCCGCCTTGTGGAGATGGAAACGCTGCTCAACGCGGCAATCGAGCGGTTTCACGCCGGCGATGGGCGTTTTTACAGCACCGGCGAGCCGCAATCAACAAAGGGCGACTTGCTGGTTCGGATCGCGGATGCGGAGGACGGCGTGCTTCCATCGCCTCTTGGCGTCATTGCCCATGTTCTTTGGAACTTGGAGCGCGTAGCGGGAGGAGAGGGAACCAAGAATCTGCTGGAGGCCGTTTTGCGCTGCCAGGCCGGCGCTCTTTCCCAACGGCCTGGGTCCATGGTGTCTTTGGCCGCAATTGCCGCCGCCATTACATCCCCTACGGTTGACGTCGTCGTGGCCGCGCCAAACGAGGGCGAAGGGAATGCTTTCTTAAAAGTGGCCAGGGGGCTTAGTGAGCCACGCCTGCTGGTTCTCCCACTGCTTGCTGATAGGGTGACGGAGGCCGAAGCTCAGCGATTCCCGATGTTTCGCGGGCGAAGGAAAGAAATTGGAGCCTCAGCCTATGTCTGTGCTGGTGGCCGTTGCTTTGAGCCGGCCGAGACTCCCGCCAGAATGGAGGCGCTGCTTCTCGATGCCTTGGCCGCTGATGAATGATGCGTTCCCTTGTCCATTACTCCGGAACGCGGTCACTCTGACGTCCATTCATTCCGCCACGCCGTTACTCCGACACGCCGTAACCCCCGTTGGTGTAAACTTGCGCTGGGAGGTTTGATTTGGCGGAATCATGGCGCTCGCGATGGATAAAGTGGAGGATCAACATCTACCCCTGTTACCGCGGTTCAGGCGGGCGAGTCACGTACATTTCAAGCGACATTCGCGAATGGGAGGTAAAGCTCCCGCTTAACCGGCGCACCAGAAACATTTGGGGGACGATTTTCGGCGGGAGCTTGTACGCTTCGGTTGATCCCATCTACGGAGTGATGCTCTCGTCTCTCATGGGAAGCGACTACGTGGTTTGGGCGAAGACCGCGCTCGTGCGGTTCCGCAAGCCCGGGCGAGAGACGCTTCATGCCCGCTTCAAAATTGACGAGGAGACGCTCGCGGCTATTCGCAACGAGCTTGCCGCCAACGGTTTCGCCGAGCGGACGTTCCTTATCGAGCTGAAGGACGGCGCCGGCGACGTTTGTGCTTCCGTAGAGGTGACCTACCATGTCACCAAGAGGACAATAGAACCCAATGGGACGCTGTAGAAAGAGGTTGAAAGTTAGAAGTGAGAAGTTAGACGTTAGACGTGGTGGTACTTCTTACTTTTACGTCTTACGTCTGTCGTCTACTGTCTCACTATTTTCGTCTAACGCTCTTCACCCTTCGCGTTTCCACTTCCAAGTCTCCCCAATCGGAGTTATTCTTACGTCATGACGACGGTGCTTGTAGTTGACGACGAATCGGCGATCCGGCAGGCGGTCAGGGCGATGCTCG
>JAEMPZ010000046.1 GCA_022759065.1 Acidobacteriota bacterium
CGCCCACTGTTCCTCGCGTGCGCGGTTTTCGCGCTTCTGGTTTCATGCGCGCCGCAGCAGCCGGTCAAAGTGGCGGCCATGCCCCAAGCGCCGGCGCCTCAAAAACCTTCGGAGGAACAGCTCCTTTTCGAACGGATGCAGGCGCTGAGCGCCAGAGCCGAGGATCCGGACCTCTCAGACGAGCAGGTTCCCGCCCTTTCTCTGGAAATGGCCGAGGCCGTGGAGGCTTACTTTGAGGCGCCTGCGCCCGTGAGGCGCTCGCCCAGAATTCAGGGTTCCCTGGAACGCATGTGCGACCACGCCCTCCAGCTGGGCCTTGACGCTAACGCCGCCCCGGATGCTGTGCCGCTCGAATCTGAATCGCCGCGTGACATGCTCCCACAGGCCACGACGTTCCTTCCTCCGGAGGAACTTCAGGAGACCCTGGACGAGGTCAAGAAGGCCCAGGCCTCCGTTGCAGTGGGCATCCCCGTGCCAGTTGACAATAAGGCCGTCCTCACCTACGTGAATCTCTACCAGACCAAATTCAGGAACTGGTTTGCCGGCGCGCTTGAGCGCGGAGCGCCGTACGTTCCGGGGTTTCGCGTTATTTTCAAGGATGAGGGAGTCCCGCCGGACCTCGTATACCTGGCCATCGTGGAATCGGCATTCAAGTCCAACGCCGTTTCGCGCGCCAAGGCCGCGGGAATGTGGCAATTCATACAGGGAACCGCGCGCCGTTACGGCCTTGTCGTGGACTTTTGGGAGGACCAGCGCTTTGACCCGGAGCTTTCCGCGCGTGCGTCAGCCCACTACCTCAAGGACCTTTACGACATGTTCGGCGACTGGCAGCTTGCCTTGGCCGCTTACAACGCCGGGGAAATGAAGATTCAGCGAAGCTTGGAGCGGACCCAGAAAGAGACCTTCTGGGACCTCAAGACCACCCGCTATCTCAGGCGGGAAACGCGCGAATACGTGCCCGCTATCCTAGCGGCCATACTCATCGCGACCAATCCCGCGGCCTATGGCTTCGACCCGCCAAAAACTGCCGCCGAACCCATGGCGGCGGTGACGCTGGAGCAGCCGATGGACTTGAGAGTGCTGGCCCGCTGCGCCGGCATTCCCCTCGATGCCTTGCAGGCGGCGAATCCCTCGCTGAGAAGGCTTATCACGCCCCCAAGGCAATTCTCCTTGAAGCTCCCCGCCGACAAGCTGGAGACATTCCAGGCCGCTCTCGCCCAGGTCCCGCCCGAGGAGAAGGCGGAGATCGTGGTCCATCGCGTCGCCGCTGGCGAAAGCCTTCGCTCGATCGCTTCCAAGTACCAGGTCTCGGCAAACCTCATCAGGGTAGTCAACCGGCTGAACGCGGGGCGCGTCCGCGCCGGGCAGGAACTGGTGATACCGAGGGGCAGCGCCGCGAATGACCCGACGCTCTACGCGGAGGAGCGCGCCTCGTCCAAAAGCCATTCCCAGAAGATTTACAAGGTCAGGCGGGGCGACACGCTGGCTGGCATCTGCGCTCGAACCGGAGTGCCCATCCAGACTTTGCGGGAGCTTAACAACATCTCGGGCGACGCCCTAAAACCGGGACAGCGGCTGGTGCTCGCATCAGTCGCCGGCGCGCGGGAAGCGGGTGGAAAGGAGGCCTCCAGGCCTGGCTCCAGCGCCAGGGTCCACCACGTTCGTCAGGGGGACACGCTCTACCAGCTCGCGCTTCAATACAACACGACGGTTGACAAGCTCTGCCGCCTCAACAGGATTTCCCCCGGAAAGACGTTGCACCTTGGCGACACCCTTCTGATTCCATAATCAAATTGACATCCGGGCTTTCTGGCGGCATAGTAATGGCTGGAGGTGTGTTTCGTGGGTGAAGCTTCCGTGCTGCGCTTCGACGAGCTGCCACTGGACGATTTTCTCGTCTCGCTGATGCAGCACGAGAAGGATGCCCGGGTTGGGTATCTTCCCGCCCAATCGAACCTCAAAGAGGTTCGATTTTCAGCGAAAATGTCGGCCCCTCCAAATGGCCCAGGGCCAATCAACCTCTTTATCCTGCAGGAAACGGATGCCCTAAGCCAGGCCACTGAAGAATTCGTGATCCTTTCAGGCTTGGGCGGGGCAGCCCGCCGATTGAGAGATGAAGCCATCGCCCTGAGGGATTTTCTGCGAAATGGCGGGCAATCAGCCCTGTTTCGCATTGACCCTCGCTACGGCCTGGTCTGCGGAAGCGCCCTTGAGCCGGTTGACCCGTCCGTGCGGTGGGACAGGCCCGGGGCTTACGTCGCGCTTTATCTTGCCTCAAGCCCGGACTCTCCCTCGTTGGCCGTCATGGAATACATTCCCCACGAGCAGAGGCGCCGTTTTTCGGAGCTTTTTTTGAAGTACAACCAGGTTCCCCCCACCAGCGGCCCGTCTTTTCTTGCCGGCGCTTGGAAGAAGCTCCGCGGCGGCTCGCCGGCCACACCGGCCGGCCCGCCAACACATATCAGTTACCGCATGGTAAAACTCGTCGCGCGGTTCCTGCGAATAAGAGGCCTTTCGCCAACATTCATCTCATTGATTTACAAAGGAGTTCAGCCGGAGGAATTGCCCTCGCTGCTCCTTGATTCCCGTTTCGCGGTGACCGCGTCCGGCCACTACGACAGGTTCTTCGCGTCACTTTCCGAGCTTGCCTGATGGTTAGAACAATCCTTGCTTCGTTTGCGCTCTATTTGGCCGCGGCTCAGATTCCAGCCATGGAACTGGTGGTTTTTGAGGGGGACAGGACTCTCGCCGTTCTCTCGTACGAGGAAAAAGGTGGGCAGGCAATTATGGTTCTTCCGGGAGGGGGAAATTTTGGCTGCCCCAAACATCGCGTTCTCGCTCACATAGAGGGTTACGTTCCCTCTCCCGAAGATCCGGCCCCTGAGAGGCCGCTTCCGCAGGGCCTTCCCTACCGCGCCTCGATAGCTAAGTACTGCCAGAAATACGGCATGGACTGCAAGCTGGTGGCCGCGGTAATAAAAACCGAGTCGAACTTCAACCCTTGGGCGGTTTCTCCAAAAGGCGCTCAGGGCCTGATGCAATTGATGCCGCAGGTTCAGCGGGAAGAAGGGGTGAGAAACCCATTCGACCCGGAGCAAAACTTGGACGCGGGCATACGCTACCTGAAGAAGATGCTCGAGGCGTGCCAGGGAGACCTTGGCCTGGCGCTGGCCGCCTACAACGCCGGCTTGACCCGCGTGAAGGCCGCCGCGGCCGTGCCCCGCATCCCCGAAACCGAAGGTTACGTGGCAAAAATTCTTGTTCTCGTGGAACAGATGTAGTCCCGGCGGCTTAGCCGGAGCGGCGCAGCAAGGAGCGGCTAGCCTGTCGGCGGACGGCGAAGAGAAGGCCGTCAACCGTGAAGGGTTTTTCAACAAATTCGCTGGCGCCCAAAGAGCGGGCCATGGCGACGTCCTCTGCGGCGCTTTTGGCTGAAAAGACTATGACGATAGGCCTGTCACCGGAGGGCAGCGCGTTTAGCGAGCTCAAAACTTCGTAGCCGTCAATGTCCGGAAGCCTTATGTCGAGTAGGACGACGTCTGGCTTGTGCTGGATGACCATTGGTAGAACGGCGTGGCCCCTCGCGGCTTCTATAACCCCGAATCCATCCTCCTTAAGGATGAAAGAGGCCATCTCGCGAATGTCCTGGTTGTCGTCGCAAACTAGGACCGTCTGCATGTTCAGGCCGTTTCCGCCTTCAACCCTCTGGCCAGAAGCTCTTTTAGCGCTGTTTTGGGATCCAGGCCCTCGAAGAGAATTCGCTCTATCACGAACGTTATCGGCATCTCGACCTCATGCCTTCTTGCAAGCTCTGCCACCGCTTTGGTCGTAGGCACCCCCTCGGCCACCATTTTCATCGAACCGAGTATGTCTCGGAGTTTTTCTCCCCTGCCGATGCGCACGCCGACGCCCCTGTTTCTGCTCTCGCTCCCGGTGCAGGTCAGGACAAGGTCGCCTATGCCCGAAAGGCCCGAAAATGTTTCCGCCTGGGCGCCCATGGCCACGCCCAAACGAACTATCTCCCTCAGCCCCCGCGTTATGATAGCGGCCGTAGCGTTGGGACCGAAGCCGAGCCCGGCGGCGACTCCGCACGCCAGGGCGATGACGTTTTTTACCGCGCCGCCCAGTTCGACGCCAGTGCGGTCGTTGCTCAAGTATCCCCTGAAGTGGCCGTGCGAAAAGAGGCGCTGGGCCCGCTTCGCGCGCTCGGCGTCACCGCATGCGAAAACAACCGCCGTAGGGTCCCCTTTGCAGAGGTCAACGGCGAAGGAGGGGCCCGAAAGAGCTACCACCGGAGCGCTGGCTCTGGGCAGGGTCTCTTCCAATATCGCGCTTGGAGGCAGAAACGTGTTGTTTTCAATTCCCTTGGAAGCGGAAACGACAACGGCTCCCTTGGGACAACGCGGCCCAATTTTCCCCCAAAGGGCTCGCAGGTGCTGAGTTGGAACCACGGAGACCCAGAACTCGGCCTCGAAAGGCGGCGACATGGGGTCGTGGAAGAGCTCCAGCTCCTTCGGGATGGGAAAGCCAGGCAGAAAATCGGGGCTTACGCGGCTTTTGGAAAGCGTCTCGAACTGGTCCTCCTCAAAGACCCACAAGGCTGTCCGGGCGCCGCTTTGGACCAGGTGCAAAGCCAGCGCCGTTCCCCAAGAGCCCGCCCCCCAGACCACCACGCTTCCCTTTTCATCCATTGGCTTGCTCCGTTTCCGGCACGCCGCCTTGCGAGTCACGGTCCTTTTCGCCAAGGCGCGGCTCTTCCTTGCGAATCATGTTCCTGATATTTTTGTGATGCCTCGCAACTAGCAAAAGGGCCACGCACAAACCCGCCCAGCAGGTGGGAATGTCGTACCAGCCCCAAAATGCGTGGAGAAGGAAGAGCGAGGCCCCGAATGCTAGGGAGCCAAGTATCGAGCCCAGGGCGACGAGCCTGGTAAGGCCGACCACGGCGGAAAAGACGGCGACGCCGCAGAATGCGGCGGCTGGCGAGATGAAGATGAAGGCGCCAAAGCCGGAGGCGATCCCCTTGCCGCCCCTGAACCCTATATAGACAGGATAGCAATGGCCAAAAACCGCGGCAAATCCGCCGGCAGGGATCATCCAGGGCGCGCTGCCGAAATACCGGCAGCAGTTGACCGCCAGGGCGGCCTTGCCGAAATCAAGCGCCAGGGTCAGCGCGCCCCAAAGAGGGCCCTGTGTTCTCAAAACGTTCGTGGCGCCTATGTTTCCAGAACCTTTTTCGCGAATATCAGCGCCGGTTCGCAACTTCGTAAAAAGGTAGCCGAAGGGAATTGCCCCAACCAGGTAGGAACCTAACAGCAATAGAATGTCAGTTGACATCATTTACCTGTCCTTAAAAGGATATTTTGCTAACAATGAGTGGACGGCGCCCGACGGGGAAAGCCGCGACGAAAAGAGCGCCGCCTCCTTGGCTTCGAACGAGCCGCATTCGAAATCGGCCAGCGCTCTAAGAGTCGCGGCCAGCAAAGGCTCCCTCGAAGGCTGGCGGAACCGGCAGAGCGTCACGTGGGGGTTGAAAGGCCTCTCTTCCCTTGAAAACCCGGCCGCTTCGAGGCGCTTGGCGATGAGCTCGGCGAGGGCGCCAAGATTCCCCCCTCCATCATTGACTCCCGCCCATATCACCCTTGGAGCCGCGGGCGGGCCAAAAGTCCCCACCCCCTTGATGACGACCTTGAAAGGGGCCGCTTTAAGGCACCCCTCGGCGACGGCTCTATGAACCTCGGGCAGGGCGGCCTCGCTGATATCTTCAAAAAATTTGAGCGTGACATGAAGTTGCGCGGGCGGAACCCACTTGGCGCCCTTTGCCGCGGGCTTCAGCCGCTCGGCCAACCGCGCGATTGCGGCCTTTACCGGTTCCGGAAATTCAACGGCAAGGAAGGCGCGCATGTTTATCCCCCGCTGTATCGTACCACCGAAATCGAAAGTCGCGCCACTTCCTTTGGCGGGCCCAAACCGTGGCCGCGCCCTTCGTTTCCTTCATGGCATCAGTCTGTATCAATCCAATCGGCTGCCCGCCGGACGGGGCGCGAAGCCATTTGCCGCGGCCTCTCCTCCTCTTCACAAAGGAAAAGGCGGCTTAACGCGGGGTGGCGTAGCGCGTAGGCGCCGCCAGCAGTGCGGCGGCACAGCCCGGCCTCTTCCATCCATACCAGGTATGAACGCGCCGCGCCCGAGGTGATGCCGAGTCGCCGCGCCAGAGCCGCCGGCCGGATTTCCCCTTCCCGCGCCATCAAGCCAGCCGCCTCAGGGAGAACGGATGATGCCCTGGCGTGGGCCACTCCTGTTTCCCACTCGAGGCGAAGGTGGGCATAACGCGCCAATTCGTCGCTTTCCAACCGCCGATATATGGACGGAATTTCGCCGAGCGGTTCCATTTCGGCCCAGCCGGAGAGAGGGGTTTCCCGCCTCGCGGCCGCAAGCACCATCGCAAAGCTGCGGGGGAAACGCGCGCAAAGCACGACGCCGCTGGGGGAGGGAAAGTTTTTGGTTAAAGCGCTTTCCCTGGAGATCGCGCGGCGGCGGGCCACTAACGCTTCGGCCCCCCAAACCACCTGCAGCCGGCCGCCATTGTCCGAGACGGCCGTCCTGGGAACCCCCAATCCAAGTCCCAAGTCAACAGCCCCAGGTCTTTCAGGAAACTTTCCGCCCTCTTTCAATAGTGGGTGCCTGGGCACATCCCACCCGTAATCAAGCCTGAGCAGGAACCAGCCCCGTCCGTCCCATTGCGTGAAGCTCTCCAGCCCCATGCTGCCAATAATAGTCCTTCACCACATTGATGTCAAGTGACATCCTTAACAGAAATTCCGCGATGGAA
>JAEMPZ010000136.1 GCA_022759065.1 Acidobacteriota bacterium
TCTCACTCTCTAACTTTCTTACATTCATTCCGCTCATCGCAATGCTTGCCTTGGGGGCCAATGCGTGGTAGTTTCAAGGCTCGAAGAGCTAAGGAGGCATCATGGCCCCAAAAGAATCCGGTTCAAGTTGGAAGGTGACGCTGGGGGTAAGCGCGGGAATCTCCATTTACAAGGCCTGCGACCTCGTTCGAAGGCTAAGGGAGCGTGGGGCGGA
Source organism: Acidobacteriota bacterium (assembly GCA_022759065.1). Classification (GTDB taxonomy): domain Bacteria; phylum Acidobacteriota; class UBA4820; order UBA4820; family DSQY01; genus JAEMPZ01. Next base: position 215 of record JAEMPZ010000136.1, read on the forward strand.
GGTGCGCGTCGTCATGACCAAGAACGCGACGCGGATGGTCTCTCCCGTTACTTTCCAGGCGCTCTCCGGAAACCCCGTGATCAGCGACCTTTTTGAAGGGTCGGGAGAACCGTCAATCTCCCACATAGAGCTGGCGAAGTGGGAGGATCTGCTCGTCGTAGCCCCGGCGACGGCTGATATTCTGGGCAAATTCGCCAGGGGGATCGCGGACGACTTCCTCTCGACCCACTATCTGGCGTGCACGTCAAAAGTCCTTCTGGTCCCGGCCATGAACGGCGCCATGTGGCGCCACGCCGCGGTGCAGGAGAATGTCCGAATCCTCGCCGCGAGGGGGCACGCGCTTCTTTCGCCCGGACGAGGAAGCCTTGCGTGCGGGGACGTTGACGACGGAAGACTGCCCGAACCTTCCGAGATAGCCGATGCGGCGCTGCGCCTCATTGCCAACAAGGGCGAAATGGCCGGGCTCAAAGTGCTTGTCACGGCGGGCCCGACGCGAGAGCCTCTTGACGGGGTGAGGTTCATCTCGAACCGCTCCTCGGGCAAGATGGGTTATGCCATAGCGGCTGAAGCGGCGCTGCGCGGGGCGGAGGTGACGTTGGTTTCGGGGCCGGTTGCCCTCGAAGCGCCGTTCGGCTCGGAAAGGGTGATGACCGAGACGGCGGAAGACATGGAAAGAGAGGTCCGCTCCCGTTTTCCAAAATGCGATGTCCTCGTTATGGCCGCAGCCGTAAGCGACTACAAGGCGAGAAAGGTCCTCCCAGGCAAGAGGAAAAAAGATGGGCTCACCTGGAAGCCCGAGCTGGCGGCGGCGCCAGACATCCTGAAGGGGCTTGTTCCTCTCAAGAGGCCTGGGCAGTTCGTTTGCGGCTTTGCCGCGGAGACCTCCCGGCTTAAGGAGAATGCCATCAAGAAACTCAAGGAGAAGAAGCTGGACATGGTGGCGGCCAACGACGTTTCAAAGGCCGGCGTGGGTTTTGATTCCGAGATGAACGCCTTGACGCTTTTCACGCCCGACGGCGCCGAACAACGCATCAGGGAGGGGACAAAAGCATCCTGCGCGAGCGCCCTTTGGGACGCGATCATGGAGGCCCGAGGTGGCAAGTGACCTCAGGCGCGAGCAGCTTCTGTTGCGGGCCGGTTTTTTGAAGGAGCAGGGCCTCGACTACGTGCTTGACCGCCCCGAACTTCATCCCCCTGGAAAGGCCGCGGGCGCCGGAAAGCATCCTTCCAAGCCCGGCGGAGATGTCCCGGAACCATCTGCCGAAATGGCCGCTGGACGAGCGCTGCTCGCGCAATGGGAGACAGCCAAAGAGTGCCGCCGCTGCCGCCTGTGCGAAGGGCGCAAACAGGTTGTCTTCGGCGCCGGCGATCCAGAGGCGCGGCTGATGTTTATCGGCGAGGGTCCGGGCGCGGACGAGGACGCCCAAGGGGTTCCCTTTGTCGGCCGCGCGGGCCAGCTATTGACCGACATCATCACCAAAGGCATGGGGCTGGAGCGAAAGAGCGTTTACATCGCCAACATCGTCAAGTGCCGCCCTCCTGACAATCGCGTGCCGCTGCCGGATGAGGCGGCCGCATGCCTGCCTTACTTGAAGGCCCAAATTGCCGCCATCGGGCCGGAAGTGATCGTGACTTTAGGCAAGACGGCGGTGCTATACCTCCTGGGGATAGAGACGCCGATAACAAAGGTGCGGGGAAAATGGCTTAGTTATGAAGCAATTCCAGTCATGCCTACATTTCACCCAAGCTACCTGCTGCGCAATCCCGCGGCCAAAAGGGATGTCTGGGAAGACGTGCAGAAGGTCATGGCCAAACTGGGGATTCAAAGGCCTTGAGCCGATTCAACTTTGCCCGCACCTGTCCCAAATAGCTTTTGCAGGGGCACGGTGCAAGTCGCATTCCGAAGCGAAGCGGGGAACTTCCCTGTTCCATAGCGCCATCGCCAGAAAAGAAAAAAGGGCGGGGTTGCCCCCGCCCTGTGGTTCCCCACCTCAGTGGGGAGTGGTTGCCCGGGGAGTAGGAGGCGCCTCTCCGGGTCTTGGACCAGTGGTGGAACCTTGGAAAGGGAGACCAAATTTGGCCGTGTTGTAAAGGAACTGGGCAGGATACTGGCCAAAAGGGGCGGGAACCCTCTTCGATGAAACTGGGAGGCTCCTTCGGATATAGGGAATCTTCTTCGCCATCAGCTCACCTCACCGTGCCGTGATAATATAGGGCGCAAAGCCCTTTCCGTCAAGGAGGAGAAACCTCTTTAATATCAATGAGTTGTCGGCAAACATTAGCATTGGCGGGTGTTTGGCCGCTATATCACCAAGCAACTATGAGTAAAATATGGCGTTAGATGATGTTTCTGGCGCGAAACGCGAAATAGGCAGGTTGAACTTGGAGAGCGGAGTGCGGAAAAAAGCAACCACATCCGCTACTCCACCCTCCACAAATAGGTTCGCTACCTTCTACCTTATTTCTGCTTCCAGCTTCCATCAGGCATCTGGATCCACCAACCAGCGGCGGCTCTCTCCCTGCGCAAGGCGGCGAATGTGGACTTCGCGTCTTGAAGCACCTGAGCAATGTTGGGCTCTGTCGGTTGAAGCCCCTGCGCCAACACCGCAGCGCGTGCCAGCCCCTTGATGACGACGACGCGGTCCTGGTTTTCATCATCAATGGTTCTCTGGTCACGCCGGTCCGAAAGCGTGCCTCTGACCACAAGCATCCCATCTTTGCCTTCGCCGACAGCGCCCGATGCCCTGAGAGCGTCCACCCGGCTCATTCTTGCGCCTATTCGCTGGTAGGCTTCGACCACGTCCGGCATATTCTTAATGCGGCTGTACATCTCGTCTTCGGTTATGGGGCCTGCCGCATAGGCCGTTTGGACTGGGGCAATGCGGTTCAAAAAGCTTTGCGGCTTAGGTTGCGGCTGCTCAGGAGCCGGCACAACCGGCGGGGCTTCGCCGGGTTTGGGCGTGGTGGCCGGGCTTCCTTTGAGAAGCTCGTCCTCCAGCGTCGCCAAGGCGCCTTTGGCCGCCGATTCGGGGAAATAGACATTGACAACCACGTGGATGCAGGCCAGAGTTGCCATGACCACTAAAGTCACTCCCAGGATACGTCGCATGTTTCCCTCCTTTTCGCGAGCGTGCCACATTTGTAGGCAAACGCGCTTAAATATCAAAGTAAAGGGCAAATTCGTAGGGGTGCGGCCTCAAGTTCATCTCCTCGACCTCTCGGTGGCGCTTGTACTCTATCCACGTCTGGATAAAATCTTCCGTGAAGACGTCCCCCTTCAAAAGGAACTCATGGTCCCTTTCAAGTTCGTCGAGCGCTTCGCTCAGGCTCCCAGGCATTGTCGGTATATTCTTCATCTCCTCGGGAGGAAGGGCGTAAAGATCCTTGTCTAGAGGCGCCCCTGGATCAATACGGTTAAGCACCCCGTCCAGGCCCGCCATCAACTGCGCGGCAAGCGCCAGGTAGGGATTGCATGAGGGATCCGGCGGGCGGAACTCAAGCCGTTTGGCCTTCGGGTTTTCAGTGTACATGGGGATTCTAATGGAAGCCGAGCGGTTCCGGCGGCTGTAGGCGAGGTTCACCGGAGCTTCAAAGCCGGGGACGAGCCTCTTGTACGAGTTGGTCGTCGGGGCTATCAGCGCGGCCAGGGAACGGGCGTGCTTTAAAAGTCCTCCGGCATAGAAAAGCGCCGTCTCTGAAAGCCCTGCATAGCCGTTTCCTGGGAAAAGTGGCTGGCCTTTTTTCCAGAGGCTCTGGTGCGTGTGCATCCCGGAGCCGTTATCGCCAAAGAGAGGCTTGGGCATGAAGGTCGCGGTTTTGCCGTAGCGCAACGCCGTATTCTTCACGACGTACTTGAACTTCATCAGGTTGTCCGCGGTCTGCACCAGCTTGTCGAACCGCATGTCAATCTCGCACTGTCCGGCAGTGGCGACTTCGTGGTGGTGCGCCTCCACGTGTAGGCCGACCTCGTGCATCAGGCGCACCATCTCGCCTCTCAAGTCCGAGAGTGAATCGGTGGGAGGCACGGGGAAGTAACCTTCCTTGTACCTTGGCTTGTACCCTAGGTTGGGGTTTTCCTCCCGGCCGCTGTTCCATCTTCCCTCGTTAGAATCGAGGAAGTAGTAGCCAGAATTGGCCGTCTGGTCGAAGCGTATGTCGTCAAAAACAAAGAACTCGGCCTCGCACCCGAAGAAGGCCGTGTCGGCTATGCCCGTGCTTAAAAGGTAGGAAGTGGCCTTCAAGGCTATGTTTCGCGGGTCGCGCGGGTATGGCTCGTGCGTGACCGGGTCAAGGATGTCGCAGATGAGCGTGACAGTGGGTTGAGCGAAAAACGGGTCAATGAATGCGGACTGGGGATCGGGGATGACGATCATGTCGCTCTCGTGGATGGAACGCCAGCCACGGATCGAGGAGCCATCAAACCCGACGCCGTCTTTGAACGCATCTTCGCTGAACGCCTGCGCCGGCACGGTGAAGTGCTGCCAGAGCCCAGGAAGGTCCATGAAGCGGAGGTCAACCATCTGAATGTTTCTGGACTTGATAAGTTCCATCACCGCTTTTGAGTCCATCGGGTTCCTCTCCTTTCGAACGTGAGGGACTACTTGATCTCCAAGCGTACGGGAAATGTTATTTTGGTCTTGACGGGCACGCCGTTCTTGATGGCGGGAGAATAGCGGGTGGCCATGGCTGCCTTGACCAGAGCGTCGCCCATGCCATAGTCGGTGGGCGGGCCTTTGACCACCTTGGCTCCCGTCACGGCGCCAGTCTCGTCAACCGCGACTTCCAAATAGATGACGCCGCTCAATCGGTTGGCGCGGGCCTGTGGAGTGTACTCCACGGAGAGCTTCTTGATCTCCTTTGGCTTGACGTCCACCGCAAAAAGGTCCACAAAGTCACCAGCCTTCGTCGAGGCCGTTGATGCCTGGGCCTCTGGCGGGGCCGCCGGCGAGGCGGGCTGCTGGCCGCCGGGAGCCTCTGCCGCCGGCGGAGCGGGCTCGTTCTTGGCGGGAGGTTGAGCGCTTTGCTGAGGGGGGGCTTGCGGCTGGCTCGACGCCGGCGAAGAAGGAGCCTGCACCGTCTTTTCCTTTTCGGCTAGTTGTGCCTGCGCCTGCTTCTGCTCGTCAACCTTCCGTTTGGCCTCTTCCAAAAGCTTCTTGGCCTTGGCCTTTTCGTCAGCGGTGGTGGCCGCGGCCATCTTCTGCTCGAGATCCTGCTTTTCTTTTTCGGAGGCCGCCAGCTTCGCGGCCAGTTCATCCTGCTGCTTTTTCAGCGCGGCCTTCTCGGCAGCCACCTGCGCTTCAACCTGCGCCCGTATGTCCGCCTCCGCGGGGCCGCGCTTCGCAAAAGCGAAGTAGGCCAGGACGGAGATGACAACTATAAGAGCGAGCGCGCCGAGGCCGATGTAAAGCCCTTTTCGGCTGGGTTCCGGTTCAACGCCGAAGGTGGGCGCGGGGATTTCCGGCGCTGGTTCCGCTGAGGGCTGGTAGATTGGCTTTCGCTTCGGCTTGGGCGCCGGCTCAGCCTGTTTTTCCTCCTCTTTGGGCGCTTCAGGCGCCACGGGCAGGAACTTCGCCCGATCCATGGAGAGGAACTCTTTATCCCGTTTCGACTCGGGCTCGTCCTCGTCCCTGAACAACGAGTGCATCAGGAAAGCCATGTTGAAAGTGCTGGGGCTGTACTCTCCGGAGGCTATGAGCTGGTTGAGATCCGCCTTCATCTCGTCGAATGACTTGTAGGCGCCAGGAGCATCCGGGAGCAAGCTCTTTTCAATGATCGCGGCCAGGTTTGGAGGCAGAGGCTCCAACGGGCCCGCCCCCTTTTTCAGCCCTTCAATCCTGGCCTTTATCTCGACGCTCTTGCCTTCCTGCCTGAGCGGCTGCCTCGAAAGGAACTCAAAGAACAGCGCGCCCAGGGCGAAACGGTCGGCTGACTCAAGCGCCTTCTTTCCCGATCGCACCTCTGGGGGCTGGCAGGAAAGGTATTTTTCTAACCACGGCGACTGAAGCAAAGCGGTTGTTTGAATGTCTTTCGCGACGCCCGGCAGCAGCTTGACTTCGCCTTCAAAAGTGACCAGAACCTCCTCAGCGCCAAGCGCCCCGTGAAACTGGCCCTGCGTGGAAAGCGAGAGAAGCGCGCCGGCGATGCGCTCCGCGAGATAAACCGCCTGGTCGTGCGCGAGCGGCAGGCCCTCTTGCGCGCAGCGGGCCAGCACGTCGGAAAGCAGCCTTCCCTGCAAGTATTCAACGGCCATAAAAAGCCGCCCTTGCTCCTGGCCGAACCCATGCAGGCCAAGGGTGTAAAGGTCGCCCAACTCCCTCCATTTATTGGCGTGAGCTTGCAGGAGCGTGTTCGCTGGAGCGCACTCCGATACCTCCTTGCGGAAAACGCGCAGGAGAAAAAGGCGCGGTTCCCCTTCTGTGTTTACGGCCTTGAAAACTTCCCCAAGGCTGGTTTGGGAAAAGGTTTCGACTGCCAGGTAATCACCAAAGCGCTGAGGCTGCATATCCGCTCCCCCTTCGGTCAAGGACAGTTTAAACGCTTCCTCTTCCCGCGTCAAATAGCGCCCAAAAACCAAAGAGCCATGACGAAGGCGCGCCGCCA
>JAEMPZ010000186.1 GCA_022759065.1 Acidobacteriota bacterium
ACGCCAAGCGCAATCTTTGCCTTCATCCATCATCCTTCATCTCTCATCTGTCCTTTGTGCCCTTCGTGCCTTGGCGGTGTATCTTCCCGCGTTGGAATGCGGTGTCGGGGCATCGGTGTTTCGTTGCCATGCGATGTGGGCTATAATTAGGGTTCAAGCTGGGCGCGCCCAGGAAGCGGAGGATTGATGGAAGCGCAGTTAGTTGGAAGGCTGGAAAAGCTGGCCGAGCGGCACGAGGAACTTGCCAAGCAGCTTGCCCTGCCTGAAACGATAAACGACCAGGCGCGATTCAGAGATCTGTCGCGGGCGTACAGCGAGCTGCAAGAGACGGTTCAGATATTTTCTCAGTACAAGAAACTTTCAGCGGACTACGAAGGCGCCAGGGAAATGGCCAGAGAAACGGATTCGGAGCTTGCTCAGATGGCTGCGGACGAGGCCAAAAAGCTTGAACCGAAGCTCGCCGAAATGGAGAAGCGCCTCAAGTTTCTGCTGCTTCCTCAGGATCCATTGGACCAGAAGAACGTCATCCTTGAAATCCGCGCTGGAACTGGCGGCGAGGAGGCTGCCCTCTTCGCCGCCGACCTGTACCGCATGTACTCCCGCTTCGCCGAGCGCAACCGCTGGAAAGTCGAGATTCTCGACGAAGCCCCCACCGGGCTTGGAGGATTCAAGGAAGTAATCATGTCCATCTCGGGCGAAAAGGTGTACTCAAGGCTCAAGTTCGAAGGAGGCGTCCACCGCGTTCAACGCGTTCCGGCCACCGAGGCTTCGGGACGAATCCATACAAGCGCGGTAACCGTGGCCGTTCTGCCGGAGGCGGAAGAGATAGACGTGACGATTGACGAGAAAGATCTGCGCATAGACCGCTTCTGTTCCTCTGGCCCGGGCGGCCAGAGCGTAAACACGACTTACAGCGCCATACGCATCACCCATCTGCCTTCAGGCCTGGTTGTCTCGTGCCAGGACGAAAAGAGCCAGATCAAGAACAAGGCCAAGGCGCTGAAAATTTTGCGGTCACGCTTGTTGCAGCTTGAACAGGACAAGCGCAGCGCGGAACTCTCCGTCACCCGAAAGGCGATGGTCGGGTCTGGCGACCGCTCGGAAAAAATCCGCACTTACAACTTCCCGCAGAACCGGGTGAGCGATCACCGGATAAATCTGACCATCCACCGCCTAACCGATATCCTTGACGGCGACATGGCGATGCTCCTGGACCCACTGGTCGAAACCTTTCAAGCGCAACGGCTGGAAGAGGAGTTCGCCAAAGTCATCGCCGGGTGAAGAAGCGTCCACCACCAAGACACCAATGACTTTCTCGCAGGGAGTACGGGAGGATCGGGGGCAAAGCTCGGCAAAGCGCGGAAAAAGCCTCCCTTGCCTCCCCTTCCTCCCTGTATGTGCTGTTCGTCCTATTCTTCTTCCCCGCAGCACCCGCAGCCTTGGGAACTGCACGCGCTCATCTCTTCCTCCCCGCAGCCGCCGCACCCGCCGTGAGCGTGGCCGTGGCCGTGTTGCAGCTCTTCTTCGGTGGCCTGCCTGACCTCCACCACCTTCACGTCGAAATGGAGCGTCTTGCCAGCCAGCGGGTGATTGCCGTCAAGCACGACCTCGCTTTGCGAGACGGAGGTTACGAGGAAGGGCACTTCGCGTCCGTGCTCGTCGTAAGCTCCGATTTGCTGTCCCTCCTCGGGCTCGAACTCAAACTCGGATCGCGGCACCGTCAACACCATTTCTTTGTGGTGCTCACCGTAACCATCGGCGGGCGAGACGCTGATTTTGCCAGAAAAGCCGGCGCTCTGCCCTTCGAGGGCGCGCTCCAGGCCGGGAACGAGCTGCTCGTTCCCGTGCAGGTAGCACATGGGTTCTCCACCTTCGCTCGAGTCTATAATCTCTCCAGCCTCATCCCGCAACGTATACTCGAAAGTCACCACGGAATCCTTGCCGATCTTCGCCGTCTCTGCCATGAGTTCCTCCTAGCGTGGATTGCTTTGTCAGCCGACGGCGAGGGACGCTGGGCCTTGCCGAAGGGGCTACTTTAGTCTAACGCTCGAAACGCTTTTTTATTTTGCGGGTAGGCGCGCCCTTTCATACTGCGGGGGCCACGGCACCTCCACGCCAAGTTCCCGCGCGGCGCGAAGCGGCCAATGGGGGTCGCGCAGGAGTTCTCGCGCCAAAAACACCAAGTCGGCCTTGCCGGACGCTATAATTTCCTCGGCCTGGCCCGGTTCGGTTATGAGGCCTACCGCGCCCGTGGCAATGCCGGCGCCACGCTTGACCGCCTCGGCAAATGGAACCTGGTAAGAAGGCCCCAACGTCACCTTCGCCTTGGGAAGCATGCCGCCCGAGGAGCAATCAACCAGATCAACGCCCAGCGGCTTGACCAGACGCGCGAGAGTTACGGTTTGCTCCAGATCCCATCCGCCCTCCTCGGCCCAGTCGGTCGCGGAGACGCGCAAAAAGAGAGGCAGCCCATCCGGCCAGACTTTTCTAACCGCCTCGACGACTTCGCGCAACAGTCTGGCGCGGTTTTCAAGCGAGCCGCCGTAGCGGTCACCCCTCTTGTTGGAGATCGGCGAAAGGAACTCGTGAAGCAGGTACCCGTGCGCCGCGTGAATCTCGACCACCTTGAAGCCCGCCGCCAGCGCCCTTGATGCCGCCCGCTTGAAGCTCTCGACGACATTGCCGATGCCAGCTTCATCGAGGGAGGCCGGCACCGGGTAGCCATCGTCAAAAGGCAATCCGCTTGGCGCGACGGGAACCCATCCACCCTCATCCGGCCTTAGCACGGGAGCCTTTGATCCCTCTGAGCCACCGGCGCCCCAAGGCCGGCGCGTGCTTCCCTTACGGCCGGAGTGGGCCAGTTGAATGCCGGGGACCGCGCCCTGTGATGAAATAAAACGGGCCACCCTGGAAAGCGGCTCGACGTGGCGATCGTCCCAAACGCCCAGGTCATTGGGAGTTATTCTTCCCTCGGGAGAAACCGCCGCCGCTTCCGTCATCACGAGGCCGGCTCCTCCAACCGCAAAGGCTCCGAGATGGACGAGGTGCCAGTCGCCAGCCATCCCCCCTTCGCAGGAGTATTGGGCCATCGGCGAAACGGCTATCCGGTTTTTTAAGACCACGCTTCGAAAAGCGACAGAATCAAAGAGGCGCATGGCGTCGGTTCCTTTCCGCGAATGGCGGCCATCTTTGCAAACAAGAGGAAATGCTTACTGGGCCGCCAGGGCTCCTTTGGCCTTCTGCCATTGTTCTTTAGGAACGCTATAGCGGGTCTCGATTTTCTCCCTGAAGTTGTGGCCGCAGTTGTAAGTGCAGAACGGGTAGATGTGGCCGTCGGGAGCGCTGTAGTGGATGGTGCAGCGCTGGACGCGCTCCACTTGGTAATTGTAAGCGTCTTGAAAATGCATTGAGCTGACCAGCAGGAGCCGCCATTCGTGGCGGCGCTCCTTCGTGATCCCCATGAGCCGCCCCCCTGAGATGGCGTCCGCCGTCTTGGCAAGCTTGGCGAGCGTCAAGCCCCGCGGCGCGTTTTCGGGACGGTAATCCTTCAGAATCATGTGCAGCAGGCGCGCCGTCGCGTAAATGCGCGAAGGGAACCGCTCCGTCTGGCGGGCGAGCGCGTGGACATCCTTTAGCAACTGCTCCATATCGAAGAGTTGGCTCAGCGGCACGCTCTGGCCGGTGGCGGGGTTTATGAGCAGGTAACTCGACAGGCCGCAGTCCGGGTGGCTGTTGCAATGAAAGGGATGAAATCCGTAGGAGTCCGTGCCGGCCACGCTTTCAATGATGCTCGCGAATGGCGTGACTATGTTCAAAGGCCACCAGTCCTCCATGGCCTTCAGCATCCCCGTCTGCGCTTCGATGTCGAAGGCGAGGTCCGTCAGCGTATAGCGCCTCGCGCGCCTTTCCACCGGTTCGACCCTGCCGGTGAACGAGACCGGCTGAAAGGATATCGCCACGACGGCGTCCATGTTGGCCGCCGCGAACTTCAGGATGTCGCCAACCTGATGATCATTGACGCCGCGAAGAATCGTGGGGACCAGCGTGACGCGGATCCCCGCCTTGCGCATGGCCTCGATAGCCCGCAGCTTGACCTCCCAAAGGCCCTTCACGCCGCGGGTGATTTCGTACACGTCGTCGGTGACGCCGTCGAATTGAAGGTACGCCCCGTTCAGCCCCGCGTCGGCGGCGCGTTGGGCGAAGGTGGGGTCGCGGGCGAAGAGAATGCCGTTAGTGGCGGCCTGAATAAGGCGTATGCCCCTCTCCTTCGCCAAGCGGCACGCATCGAAAAAATGGGGCGAAAGCGTAGGCTCGCCGCCTGAAAACTGGATGGACTGCAACCGCTTCGGGCGAATGGCCAGGGCGCGGTCCATCATTGTTCTGATCTGTTCCAGCGTTGGCTCGTAAACGTAAGGCAGAACCGCCGCGTTGGCAAAACAGGTCGGACAGCGAAGGTTGCAGCGGTTGGTAAGGTCAAGGTTGGTCATGGAGGCGCTTGAAAGATGGCCGGGGCAGATGCCGCACCCGGAGGGACACGCCGCCGGATCGCCACCGGGAATCTCCGCCAGCTTGACGGAGTCATCGAAAGCGTAACGTTCGAGCCTGAGAAAGAGTGGCGCGCTTGATGCGATCAGTTCCTCGAAGGGGCCGTGCTGCGGACAGGTTTTCTTCATCCAAACCTCTCCTGACCGCTCCTCCAGCGTCGCTGGAATGGTTAGCAAACATTCGGGGCAAAGCGAGCGAACGGTTCGCGGGAGGCCGAGGGGAATCTTCGGCGCAGCTTCTGGAATCAGGGAGGAAAATTGGCTATTGTACACAACAATCTCCGCAAAAATAGGCGCGCGCCCGGCAATGCGGGGCCCGCTCAAGAAAGTGGATTATAGTCTTTGGCAATGGACGGGACAAGCCCGGAAAGCCCTCCTAATACCCGCAGTGAGGAGGCCTTCTGCCTGAGCTGGCTTATGAGCACGATCCAGGCCGGAAGCCCCGCGGCAATGGCACAGAGGCTCAGCGTGGCAAACGCGGCGTCAACAAAATAGGCGAAGCGGCCGGTGGCCTCTCCCCTTCCTGTATAAAGCCTTGCGTAGTAGTTCCAAATGACCTCGGCCACGTCGCGCATAAGCCCGGGCGTTGTATTCCCGGTCCCGCCAACCTTGCAATGCCCGCGCCTGACCGCTTCCAGGAACTCGGGGGCGCTTGAGGCGCTTGCCTCCGTCCAGGCGCGGCCCGCGCGCCTGAGAACGTGCGCATCCGAGCCTCCAACCTGCACTATGTGCTTCCCCCAGGAGGCGGCCTTGGCGCACAGAGCCTGAACCGCAAGGTTTTGAAGGTCGTCAACGCCACCGTTAAGCCCCTCGGCGTGGGTAAAAAGCTCAAGCAGGTCTTCAACGTAAGCCTGAAGAGGCTTCTGGCCGTGGTATGACTGAAAGGGGTGATTAAGGACGTGCAAGAGCCCCCGCTCGCGGCAATAGGCCGCGACCTCGCGGACGTCTCTGCTTGCGCCCTGAAGGAGGCGGTGGTCGTTCTCGCCGAGGCCATAGACGTTCACGTGGACCCACTGGCCGGTCTCAGGGAAACAACACTCGACCTCTTCGCCAACGATCACCTTGGACGCGTCAACCTTCCCGTTGTCCAACAACCGCAAGGCGCCTTCAATCGTGTCATGGTCCGTTATCGCCACGAGGTCCATGCCGCGTTCGAGCGATGTCTTATAAAGCGCTAGCGGCTCGGTGTAACAATCCCTGGGATGAATGAACCGCAGATGGCGCCACCCCGAGTAGCAGGTGTGCGCGTGCATATCGGCCTTGAGTGACCGGGACGGAAAGGGCGTTGCCCTTCCCGCCCTGCGCTCGGCCGGGCCAAGCCCGCCGCGTAAGGATTGTTTCAAGGAATTTCCCGCGGCTCCGGCCTCGCTGCCCACCCATCCTCCTTCGCAGTCATGCAAACGGGGGGCCGCGAGATTAGTCCGCCCGATTAACGATTCGCTCACCAGTTCGCCGTTGCCTTCCTGCTTTCCCGGCCACAACAAGAAAAAAAGTTTACTACAAAATGGCCGCTTGCTAAAGGGGCGCGTTCGGGCCTATATTCTACACGGAGGTTGGCCATGCGCGGCCGGATAAGCGAGACTTTGGGCAAAGAGCCTCTTTTGAAGAAGGTTTTTGAGTTGGCCGATGGCCACGGCGAGATCGTCTACCTCGTCGGCGGAACCTTGAGGGACCTTGCACTCGGGCTTACCCCGAGAGACCTCGACTTCGCCGCCCAAAGCCCTTACGAGATGGCCCAGGCGGTCGCCGAAATGGCCCGATCCAAGGTAATTTCGCTGGGCAAAGAGGCCACCCCTACGTACCGCATCCCACTCAAAGACCGCCACATGGATTTTGCCGGAATAGAGCAGGGCGACATTCAAAGGGATCTCCTCAGAAGGGATTTCACCGTGGACGCGATGGCCTATGACTCCCGCCAGGATATTTTGCTCGACCCAACCGGGGGCATCAGAGACCTCGATGCCCGCGTCCTGAAGGCGGTATGCCCCGAGGCTCTTAGCGAAGACCCCGTGCGCATTGTCAAGGCGTTCAGGCTCCTTGCGCAGCTTCCTGGTTTCACCATAGCCCCCCAGACGCTTAGAGAGATGCGAAAGCGCAAAGATGGCCTGGTTGACGTCCCAGCTGAGCGGGTATGCCTCGAACTGGGCCTCCTCCTTGGCTGCAAGTCGCCGAGCGCCGCCGTTCGTGAAATGGCTTCCTCCGGAGTGCTCTTCCTGATATTCCCGGAACTGAAACCGCTGGACGGGCAAAAGCAAAACCGTTT
>JAEMPZ010000260.1 GCA_022759065.1 Acidobacteriota bacterium
CTCGGCCTTCGGCCGTATCGGCATCTGGAGATGCCTCCTACAACGTCTCACGTCTTACGTCTTACTCCTGACTCCTAACTCCTGACGCCTAACTTTCCTCCCTTACCTCCCCGTCCTCCCTGTGATTCTTCCCTTGGTGTCCTTGGTGGCTTGGTGATGAGAATATCTTTGTCCTCATCTTTCTTAGTGCCTCCGCGTCTCCGTGGTGTAATCCCGCGTCACCAATCGCCAACCGCAGGCGGCCGCGGTACTTGTTACCAGCGCCCCGAGCAAGTACAATCACCATGAGCGTCGCCTTGTTTGCCTTGTGCCGCTCGGGAGGATTGCGTGTCAGGACAAATTGACGGCCTTTTGGAGTTTATGCTCGCCTACGCGCCCAACATAAGCGACCTCAATTTTTCCGTCGGCCGCGCGCCGCTGGTCGAAGTCAACGGTGAATTGATCGAGGTCCCCATAAGGGGGTTGAGCCGCCTTTCGCCTTACCAGACGGAGCAGATTGCCCTGCACCTGATGCACAACGACAAGCTCCTGATACGCAAGCTCCTGAAGCAGGGAAGCGCCGACCTGTCCTATTCAATACCGGGCAAGACGCGGTTCAGGGTGAACATTTTCAGCCAGCGCGGTACTTACAGCATCGTCCTTCGCGTAATCCCAAACGGAGTCCCGACCGTTGAAGAGTTGGGCTTGCCGAAGGTCGTAAATGAAATTGCCGAGGAACGCAACGGAATAGTTCTCCTAACCGGGCCAACCGGTTCGGGCAAATCCACCACGCTCGCTGCAATAATCAACCGTATCAGTGAAAACAAGGCTTACCATATAGTCACCATCGAGGATCCGATCGAGTACCTTCACCGCCACAAGAAGTCCACGATAAACCAGAGGGAACTCGGCGCGGACGTCCCATCTTTTGCTCTGGCGCTTCGCGCCGCTTTGCGCCAGGCGCCCAAGGTCATACTCGTAGGCGAAATGCGCGATCTGGAGACCACTGAAATAGCGCTTGAGGCCGCCGAGACGGGCCACTTGGTGCTTTCCACGCTTCACACCATTGACGCGAGCAAGACGATAGACCGTATCATAGGAATATTTCCCAAGGACGAGGAACAGCAGATCCGCACACGGTTCGGCCAGACATTCAAATGGATAGTCAGCCAGCGGCTGGTGCCAAAGCCGGACGGCTCGGGGCGGCTGGCCATCTGCGAAATCCTCAAGTCCACGCAGCGGACGCGCGAATACGTCATCAAGGGCGAGAGCGAGAAAGAGGGCAGGTCGCTTCTGGACGCCATGAACGACGGCGCCCTCGACGGAATGCAGACCTTTGATATGGAACTCGAGCGGCTCTGGCGCAATGGGGTGTTAAGCAAGGAAACCGCGCTCTCATACGCCACCAACGCCCCCAACCTCGCTCTGAAGATGTCAGGCATAGCGGGCGCCTCCGCGGAGGGAGGCGGCCCTGGGGCGGCAACTCAAACCGAGAACGGTTCCAAGGCTTCGCAGCCGCTGGCGGGCAAGAAGCGGCTTGGCGCGTTCGCCGGCATGGAATCTCCCATGGAAAAACCCAAGGCGCCCCCAAAGCTCGAAGAGGCTGACCCGTTCGGCCAAGTTGACATCAAGGATCTCATGGAGTGACCATGCGCGTAGAATGTCCTCAATGCCACAAAGCCTATATGATTCCGGAGGAGAAGCTTCCGGCCGCGCCGTCCGCTTTTGCCTGCACCGCCTGCGGCGGAAAGGTCGTCGTCCAGCCGCCGGCAAGCCGCCCCGCCGCTCCCCGCCCGGTCCCTCCACCGGATTCCGAAGCCGGCCAGACCGCGGCCCCTATCCCCCCGAACCAGATGGAGGCTCTCCGGCGCGAGGTAACGAAGGAGATTATGAAGTCTCTCGGCCTTAATTCCGGCTTGAGTGAAGATAAGGAGCAGGAAGAGGAGGAATCGCAGCTGGCGCTCGTCTGCGAGGATGAGGAGCTTTTCCAGAACGTGATCTCCGACGCCCTCACGAAGCTCCGGTACCGCTGCGACGTGGCACAGTCAACCAAGGCTTCGCTTGAGCGCCTGGCGGCCGTTCCTTACAATATGGTCACCGTTGACAGCCGTTTTCCCGACGACCCGGAAGGAGGCTATAAAATTCTCCAGGCCATCAACGCGCTGCCGCCCGAACGGCGCCGCAAAATGTTCGTCGCCTTCATATCGGCGGACCTCTCCACGATGGACTTGAACTCGGCCTTCATACTTGGCGCGAACGTCACGATCGGAAAAAAGGACATCAAGCGCCTGGACAAGATCCTTTCAGACGGGTTCAAGGAACACCAGCAGCGCTATCGCGTCTTCTTGCGAGTCGAGGAAGAAGTAAACAACGAAAAGCTCTGAGTGGCGAGGGGCTTTTTCTTGATTGCGCCTTGGCATCAGCGGCCGGAAGCCTGCGGGGAGACGGGCGTTTCGCTGGGCGGAGCCACTCGCAGGCCTTCCACTTTCGGCGGCTTCGGCTTTCTCTTTGCCTTTTCATCGGGAGGCCTGTCGTCCGCCGTATCGCGGTCGTAAAAGGCCGAGACGATCTTGCGCGCCGGTTCCCCTTCCGGGAATAGCACCAAGGCGCCCGTGGCCCGCGTCCCGTAAATCTTGAGTGCTAGCGACACCCAGTCGTAGCCAGGCGCCTGTCCCGAATATGAGAGGACGACCGGCCCAAGGTTCGGAAAGCTCAGCGTGCCCCGCGCCTCCAGATCGAGAGAGCGGCCCTTGTCAACCCAGCGAAAATCCCCGGTCGCGGTGTCCAACCAGATCGAGACCGCCCCCGAGTCGGCGCGCAGGTAGAGGTCGTAGCGGGGCTGGGCGAACAGGGAAATGGCCGAAAGGAACGAGAGTGCCAGCAGCAGCATCACCAAGTAACGGCGGGAATAGCTCATGCCAAATCCCTTTTACAGCCTTCGTCCTGCAGTACACGGCCTGGGGCTTGCGCCTGATGCGTTTACCCTGTAAAGGATCACTCGGCGGCCCACGATTTTTATCAGCCCCTGCGCCTGCAGCTCATGCATTGAGCGGGAGACCGTCTCGCGCGTCGTCCCGATGTAGTTGGCGATCTCCTGGTGCGTCGGCCGCAATACCAGAAGGGAGCCGTCGGCCAGCTCGCGCCCCTGTTTGCGCGCCAGTTCCACAAGGTATCGCCCAACGCGGCTATAGGTGTCAAGAAAGATGAGATTGCGAATTCGGCACGAGGTTTCGCGAAGCCTCTGGGCAAGGGTGGCTATGACGCTCATGGCTATCCCCGGGCGCGCGGCCATCACGTCGAGAAAGGCCTGGCCGGATAGCACAAGAAGCTCCGAGTCCTCGATGGTTTCCACCGTGGCGGAGCGGCGTTCTTCGGCATCGAAGAGGGCCATCTCGCCCACGATCTCGCCTGGGCCCAAAAGCGAAAGAATCACTTCGCGCCCGTCCTCCGCCAGAAGCGTGGCCTTCACCTTGCCCTTCAAGACCAGGTAAAAAGAGTCGCCCCGGTCGCCCTCGCAGAAGAGCAGCTTCCCTTTAGGGAAGGCCCGCACCTCGGCGACGTCGCGAATCGCGGCCAGGTCTTTCGCCTCAAGCGCGGAGAAAAAGCCAACCCTCCTTAAAAGCTCCAGGTCAAGCATTGTTCAACTCTCGTCTTCGTGGGGCGCTTCCTCGACGCCCTCGCCACCCTGGAGGCCCGAATCCGCCTCGGCAGCCGAGTCATCCAGGGGCGCGCCATCATTTTCTGCATCACGTGCCTCGGAACAGAAACGTTGGTTATCGCGTGCTTGAAAACGATCTGATCGTAGTCCCGCCCCCGGACGTGGATGGTGTAACGATCGAATCCCACGACCTGGCCCACGAATTTCTTCCCGGAGACCAGGAATATCGTCACCAGCGAACGGTCCTTCCTGACGAAATTGAGCAACTGGTTCTGAATGTTAATTTCCCGGTTGGCCGCCGGGCGCTTCGCGCCATCGCCTGATTCGTTCCATTGCATTTGATTTCCAAGCCTCCGTCTCAATGTCGAGCCAAATTAGCCCGCTCTCTCGCCTGAACCAAGTAAGCTGCCGCTTCGCCAGGTTGCGCGAACGCTGCTTAATGAGCGCCAATGCCTGCTCAAGGCCGATCTCGCCCTTGAGGTAACGGGCGATTTCGCTGTAGCCTATGGCCTTCGCCACTGGTCCCTTGAGCTTGCCCGCTTCAACAAGCGCCTTCACTTCTTCCACGAGGCCAAGTTGGACCATGGCCTCGGCCCTTCGCTCTATGCGATTGTAAAGCACTTGCCTCGGGGCCGTCAAACAGAGCCGGAGGACCCGGCTCAGGCTCTCTCTTCCAAACGGCCTCTCCTCAATCAGGCGCGACATCGGGCGGCCTGTCACAAGCCTGACTTCAATGGCGCGAATCACTCGAAGCGCGTCACCTTGATGAAGCCTGGAGGCGCTTGCGGGGTCCAGCCTCTGGAGAATCCGGTGAAGCTTGCCGGCCCCGCTTCGCTCGGCTATCGCCTTCAGCCTCTCTCGCAAAGCTTCATTCCTTGGAGGGGCCGGGGCCATGCCATCCAAAAGCGCGCGGGCGTAAAGGCCGGTGCCCCCGACTATGATCGGCAGGGCTTCCCGGCCACGGATTTCTCTTATGGCCTCAAGCGCTTTTGCCCTGAAGGCTCCAGCCGAGAAAAAAGCGCCCGGCTCCACGACGTCAATCAGATGGTGCCTTACGCCGCGCCTTTCGCTCAAAGAAGGCTTGTCGGTGCCTATGTCCACGCCGCGATAGACGGCCATGGAGTCGCAGGAAATCACTTCCCCGCGAAAAGCCAGCGCCACCTCAACGGCGAAGCGCGATTTACCCGCCCCCGTAGGCCCGAGAATTGCCAGGACGGGCTGGGCCAGCAGAGCGTCCGATCCTTTATCCATTCGCGGCCCCCTCCCGCTTCAATCGCTGGAGTGGGGCGGCTTGCCGAAGAGGTCGGCCCTGGTGCTCTTCAGCGTTTCAAGCACTTTGCGCTCGTGCTCTTCCCCCAGCGTCTTGCGGACCGCCAAAACGGCGGAATAGAGGTACTCGTTGAGGCCGTTAACCAGCGCGGGCCTTCGAGGCTGGGCAAGCGCGCGATAATTTTCCAGAAGCCTCTCCTCGGAAAGGCTCCCGTTGCCCCTTAGCGCGACTCGGCCGAAAATCTCCGGAAGCGACACTTTGAGGCGCCCAAGATATTTTTCCAGAATATTCTCCGCGATGGGTCCGACTTCCCTTAAAAGGTAGTGGTACAGGAACGAAAACATCCCATTGTAAGCGGTAATGACCGCCTGCGCTTCCTGAAGCTCCTGCTGCTCCTGGGCAAACCGGTCCTTTTTTCGCTTGACGTGGAAAAACCCGATGGTGAAGAAGATGAAGAGCGTCTTGAGCGTCTCGAACTCGCCTATCTCGGAGAGGTCCATGATCTCCTGGACGCAGCGCTCGCCGTCAACCAGCTTGAAAACGTGCTTTTCGTACTCCTCGAAGTGCAGGTTTTGCGGGCGCTGGGCCGGTTGAACCCGCTCGAAAATCACGTCCTTGGTGGGGAAGCGGCGCTCGAAAAGGCGAGGGTCCTGAACGCGGCGCAAGCCCTCCAGCAGGAGTTCCGGCACGGTAAGCGAGGTCGTGATGTTTTCACCTGTTCTCTCTTCGCCTTCGTAAAACTGGAACGAGCCCGAATCCCACTTCAGCAGGCTGTAGGCGATCTCCTGCACCTGGTGGCGGACCTCATTCCACAGGTCTTTCGGGGTTATCGCCTGCATTTCTATGAGGATTTTGCCCAGCCGCTTGCCACGGGTTATGTGTCCCGCCGCGGCTGCAAGCTGTTCGGCGGAAATCTTCCCCGAACGAAGGAGCATTTCGCCGAAACGTTCCTCCGGGACGTTTGAAGTGGCAAAGACCACGAGCCCCTTCTTGAAGTGCAGCGTCTTCGTGACCGCGCCGTTGCGCACCAGCAAGATGCCGGTCTTGGCCATCGTATGCATGTAATCCAGCAGCTCTGGGAGGCCGAGGGCCGAAAAGTCGCCTTGCAGCGGAACAGGCTGTGGATGGCTCAAGGCTGCCTCTCTTTCGCGCTGGCAATCGCTTGAATGGGATAGTACCTGAAAAGGACCCGCCCGTAAATGTCCCGCGAGGAGACCGGCCCGAACGCGCGGCTGTCCTCGCTCGCGCTCAGATTGTCTCCCAGGCAGAAGTAGGAACCTTCGCCCAGCCTTATCTTTTCGGGCGAGGGCAACGGCCATGCGCCTTCATCGGATGGCGTGACAACGATCTTACCGTTGATTCGAAGCGCGCCGTCAGCCCCTATTTCCACTAAATCGCCCGGCGTCGCGGCCAGCCTCTTTACCAAGTATCGGCCGCTCTGTGGCGACCGCAGGATCACGATATCCCCGCGCTGAAGGCTGGAAAGCCGGTACACAACCCTGTCAACCAAAAGGCAGTCGCGTTCGTTGAGCGTCGGGTACATGCTCCGTCCGGAAACCTGAAAAGGCTGGAACAGGACATGGAGGAAAATAAACGCAATAAAGAGGGACAGCGCCACTACCCCAGCGGTTCGAAGCAGATAGCGGAAAAAAAGCCTTGCGGTCATCCACGCACCTCTAACGCTGGCAGTCTATCGCATGCGGCCTTTTCTTACAAGCGGGTGGCGCCGGACTATCTCCCGCGCCGAAGGGATGGAGCGAAAATAGGTGAGAGAGTTAGAGAGTTAGAAAGTTAGAAAGTTAGAAAGTTAGAAAGTTAGAGAGTGAGAAAGTGAGAGGGTGAGAAAGTGAGAAAGTGAGAGGGTGAAAGATGCGCATCAATGCGCGGTAATTGCAT
>JAEMPZ010000193.1 GCA_022759065.1 Acidobacteriota bacterium
CGTGGCTCCTGTGTTATGCTGTATCAAGGCGCGGCGTTTTTCGCCGTTTGGATGGGGCATGAACCAGAGCAGCGGCGATTCAAGACTTCCGGTGGTAGCAGGGACTTTTTACCCGTCGCATCCACTGCAGTTAAAAACCGCCGTCGAACGTTTCCTGGTGCGCGAGCTCGATCCCAGGGAAGTGATCGCGGTCGTCGTTCCTCACGCCGGTTACCTTTACTCCGGGGCTACGGCCGGCAAGACTTACGCCTGCTCGGTGCTTCCCAAAAGGCTCTTCATCCTCTGCCCGAACCACACGGGGCTTGGCCAGCCGTTGGCCGTTTATCCATCGGGAAGCTGGCGGACGCCGTTGGGCGACGTCGAAGTTGACGAGCAGCTGGCGAAAGCGCTCATTCGCTTTTGCCCTGAGTGCCAGGCGGACACGATGGCTCACTTGAGGGAGCACGCCGCCGAGGTGCAGCTGCCTTTTCTCCAGGTGATGCTTGGCGATCCAACGATAGTTCCCGTGGCCGTCGGCACGCATTCGCTGGTGGCTTTGCAATCACTGGGCCGGGGGCTTGCCGAGGCGGTCAACGAAGCGAAGGGCGAAGCGGCAATAGTCGTTTCGAGCGACATGAACCACTACGAATCAGCGAGCGTCAACAGGCGAAAAGACGATCTGGCGCTGAATGAAATCGTGGCGCTGGAGCCGGAGCGGCTCTACAGCGCCGTCATCGAAAACGAGATAACGATGTGCGGTTTCGGGCCTGCCGTAGCCGCCCTGGTGGCCGCGCGCGCTCTTGGCGCGACGAAGGCCGACGTCGTTGACTATACCCATTCCGGGATGGCGACCCACGACGATCACGAAGTGGTCTCCTACGCCGGGGCAAGAATCTGGAGGACCGCTTAAGTGACCTCACGCCCAACTCTGCTTGCCGCGCTTCTTCTTGCATTCACCGGCATGGCCGTTTTCGCCCAAATGACGCCTATTCCGTGGCACCCGAAATCCAGCGGCAACCCGAAGCCGCAAGCCAAGCCGGCGCCAGGGGCAAAGCCGCCAGGCGAGCCCCGCTTTCACCTCACCTTCGACAAGGTTGATACGACAGAACCGGGCGTTTACCTGGCGCAGGGCAACGTCCGCTTCACCTATCCAGGAATGGTCCTGACGTGCGACGCCCTGACCTACGACAGCAACAAGGAAACGCTTTGGGCTACGGGCTCGGTTTCGGTTGACTTCGGCGACCTTACGCTTTCGGGAACCGAGCTCAACTACGACCTGAAGAAGGGCACCGGAGTCATGCGCGACGCCTACGGAAGCGAGAAGTCCGGGCTTTACGTGGTGGAAGGCCGCGAGATAAGAAAGACGGGCGTGGACTGGTACGAAGTGGAAGACGGCACATTCACCTCCTGCAACGCGGCCGAGCCGCCCTGGAGCATTCGCGTCTCAAAGTCTCGCTTCCACGTTGACCACTACGCCTACCTGACAAACCCCCGCTTCAAGATTCGCAAGGCGCCCATTTTTTATCTGCCTTACATCATATGGCCTATCAAGCCGGACCGCTCCACTGGCCTGTTGTTCCCACAGGTGGGAAACTCCTCGACCCGTGGATTCACCACCAGCAACGCGCTCTTTCTGGCGCCAGCCGACTGGTGGGACGACACCATTTACGTTGACACCTTTGAGACTGAAGGGACGGGCGTCGGCGAGGAGTTTCGCTACGCCCTCACGCCACAGAATTACGGGTGGCTTCACGGCTATTACATTCGCCAGCAGAGCGACGACCAGAAGCGCTGGGACTTCGCCTGGACGCACTTTGGGAAGATGGCCAACGGCTGGCAGCTCATGGCCGACGTCAACCTGGTTTCGGACGCCAACTTCTGGCGCGACTACCAGCGCGACTATTCAAAAGGAACGCTTCCGGGAAACGATTCGCGCGTTTACATGACAAAACAGTGGGGCCCTTATTCGCTGAACCTCCGAGGCGAACGCCTCGTGCAGTTCTACACTTTGGATCAGAGCCTCGTGCAACGGCGCCTTCCGGGCATCGAGTGGCGTTCCAGCCTCCAACCGCTTGGCGCCGGCTTTTACGGGGGCTTTGAAACCTCGGCTGACTCCTTCACGAAAGAATGGGCCCAGTGGGCCGGAAGCGGCTTGGTCAAGGAGGACCTGCGCTACCAAAGGGCCGATTTCCACCCCTTTATAGAGTGGCCCGTGCGCACGGTGCCGTGGCTCGACATCAGCCCGCGCCTGGAACTGCGCGCGACGGGATACAGCGAGAGCCTGGACCAAAATAACGGGCAGTACGACGGCGGCAAGCTTTGGAGGCGCTACGCCTCTTTTTCGCTCGACGTTTCGGGCCCACGGTTCTACCGGCGCTTCAAGAAAAGCAAGCACGTCGTGGAGCCTTTCGTCACTTTCCTCTACGTGACATCGGATGACAGGGCGAAGAACCTGCTCTACTTCGACTCGGTGGACCAGGTCCTGCTGGACCAGGACCTCTTGAGGTACGGCATCAGGAACCGGCTCTACGCCAAGGGCGGGAGAATGCTTCTGGACAGCGAGCTGTACCAGTCGCGAAGCGCGCGCAACCCCCTCTCCGTCCAGGGCGATCTCTCGTCCCAATACTCTCCGTGGAATCTTTCCGTGCGGGCTTGGCCCACGACAACATTCAGCGTGGACCTGAGGCTCCGCTACAGCATTCTGTTTCACGAACTGGACACCGAATCGCTTTCCGTCAACGCCGCGACAAAGGACCAACGGCAGTTCGTGAACCTCAGCTATCTCCGCACCAAAGTGCTGGGAAGCGATCCCGCGCTTGCGGCCGGCGCGCTGCCGGCAACCAAAGAGGTCCAACTGTCGGGGGCTTTCAAGCTCTGGGACGAGAAAATCACCGCGAACCCCTATTTGGCAAGGGACCTTGAAAACAAGATTTGGCGGGACCAGCGCCTTATCTTCTGGTATCACGGTTCGTGCTACGCTCTCGGGTTCGAGGCGGGGCGCCGCCAGATAGGCGACTTCAGGGACACGGAAGTCCGCTTCCTCGTCAGCCTGAAAAACGTGGGCAACGTTGTTGATTTATCCGCCGGCAACGCTCCGGTGTATCATTAGCCCCCCTGTCCTGCGATGGAAGTGGAACGGTGGCCTCGGATGGTGCAAGTATGAAGAGTGAGAAGAAAGCACAACTGCGGCGGCTTTTGTTCGCGACGAACAATCCGGGCAAGCAGCGGGAGATCAAGCGGATTCTCAAAGGGCTTCCTTTGGAGATCGTTTTTCCCGGCGACATTGGCATTAAGCTTGATCCAGAAGAGACGGGCGGAACCTTCCAGGAAAACGCGTTTTTGAAAGCCGAAGCCTTCGCCAAGAAGGCGCCGGGGATGATGGTCGCGGCCGAGGATTCGGGCCTCGTCGTTCCGGCGCTTGGCGGAGAGCCCGGCGTCCGCTCCGCGCGCTACGGCGGCACGCGGGACAACGCGGCGCACAACGCCCTGCTACTGGAAAAAATGCGAGGGCTCGAAGGCGGACAAAGAGCCGCTTACTACGAGGCGGTGGTCGTGCTTCTTGACGAAACCAGGCGCAGCCACGTTTTTTCTGGGAGAGTCAACGGGGAAATTGCTCTTGAACCGAAAGGTTCCGGCGGCTTCGGCTACGACCCCGTCTTTTTTTCCGCTGAGCTGGGGCGCACTTTCGGCGAGGCTCCCGCGAGGGACAAGGACCGCCTCAGCCATCGCGGGAAGGCTTTGCGCGCCCTCAAGCGCGCGCTTGTCCCAATCCTGTCACGGAATGCCGGACCAGAGGTGTGGCCGTGAAGCGCGGCGTCGAGGCGTTTGAACGCTACCTGCGAAACGAAAAGCAGCTCTCTTCGCACACCGCGAGGGCGTACCTCTCGGACATCGCCCAGCTTCTTTCTTTTCTCTCCACCGTCTTTCCCAAAGGCGTCGGCGTGGATAAGATTGACACGCTTACGCTCAGGGGATACCTCGGGTATCTTCACCAGCAGGGGCTTTCAAAAGCATCGGTGATGCGCAAGCTGGCCACGCTGCGCGCTTTCTTCAGGTTTCTCCACCGGGAGGGCCGCATTCAATCAAACCCCGCCCGGGCGCTTCGCGCTCCACGCCAGATCAAGAAAGTCCCGAGGGTGCTTTCAGAAGAAGACGCCGCCGGGCTTGTGGAAGCCCCGAAACCCCTGGCCGCCCATCCCCTCCAGGGGCTTCGAGACCGCGCCATGCTGGAACTTCTTTACGCCACTGGCCTAAGGGCCTCGGAACTCGTTGGGCTCGACTCGGAGCGCCTGCTGATGCAGGAACGGCTGGTGCGCGTCATCGGCAAGGGCCGGAAGGAGCGCATCGTGCCTTTCGGGGAGCCGGCCGCGCGGGCGCTGGAGGCCTATCTTGCCGTCCGCCCGGGCCCGCTCAATCCGCGCTCGCCGGTTTTCGTCAATCTTCGCGGGGGAAGGCTCACCAGCCGCTCGCTACAGCGGATAGTCGAAAAGTACATGCCGCTGCTCATGACCGACGCAGGCGCATCGCCCCACACGCTTCGCCACAGTTTCGCAACGCACCTTTTGGCGCGGGGAGCGGACCTGCGCGCCATTCAGGAGCTTTTGGGCCACGCCAGCCTCTCAACCACTCAGAAGTACACCCACGTGGCGACCGCCCAGTTGAAGGCGCTCTACGACAAAGCGCACCCAAGGGCCCGCCGAAACTCCGCTACGGAGCCAAAGGAGAACGAATGATAGCCGTCCCCATAAGAACGCTTGAAACAATCGCCTTTCAGGCCGGGCAGATAATAAAAGACGCGCGCAAGAACGGAACGGGCTGGGTCAGCGAGAAGGCCCGGAACGACTTCGTCACCGAGACGGACAAAGCGTGCGAGGCGCTCATCAAGGAGGAACTGGCGCATCTGTTTCCGGCGATTCCCATGCTGGCGGAAGAGGGATCGGGAAGCTCCAGCGGCCATGAAGCCGCTTTCTTTTGCGTGGATCCTCTGGATGGCACGAACAATTTCGTCCATGGCGTCCCCATTTTTTGCGTCTCCATAGGGCTTGTCGAAAACGGGCGGCCGACGAGAGGAGTCGTTTACGACCCGGTCCACGACGAGCTTTACAGCGCCATCGAAGGCAGCGGCGCCACTCTCAACGGGAAACCGATAGCCACGAGCGGGCGCAAAAAACTGGAGGGAGCCTTCGTCGCCACAGGCTTTCCGTTTGTCCAGATGACGCGCCTCGATCTTTACATGGAAGGCTTTCGGCGCATCGTGGCCACTGCCGGGGGCGTGAGGCGTTGCGGCTCGGCGGCACTGGACCTTTGCTGGACCGCGGCGGGGCGGTTCGATGGCTTCTGGGAATTCGGGTTGAAACCGTGGGACATGGCCGCGGGCGCCGTCATCCTTCGAGAAGCGGGCGGCGCAGTCGGCGACCCCGAGGGCGGGGAGGAGTTCCTCTTTGGCGGGGACATCGTTGCCGGAGCGGCCGATGAACTTTACCAGGAACTCAGGCTTCTTGTGAGGCCCCGAAAATGAGCGCGGACATCAAATCCAAAAACGATCTCCGGTCCGGCTTCGTGTCGGTCGTCGGCCGCACAAACGTCGGCAAGTCAACGCTTGTAAACGCCATTGTCGGCGAGAAGGTCGCCATCGTAACGCCCAAGCCGCAGACGACGCGCAACGTGATTCGCGGCATCTACAATGATAAGCGGGGCCAGATAGTCTTCATGGACACGCCCGGCCTTCACAAGCCTCGCACCAGGATGAACGAGACGATGGTGCGCCAGGCGATGGATTCAATCAGATCGGTTGACGCCGTGCTCTGGCTTCTTGACGCCACGGCGCTCTGGAAAGACGAGGAGGAGCGCCTTTTTGCGGCTCTTCGCGAAGCCGGCCGCCCGGTGGTCATGGCCATCAACCAGATTGACAGGCTCAAGAACAAGAGCCTGGCGCTTCCGCTGATCGCCGAGCTTTCCCAAAAGGCCCAGGGCTGGCCCGTTTACCCGATGTCAGCGCTGAACAAGGCGGATATACCCGGACTGCTGGACCTGCTTTTTCCGCTCCTGCCGGAGGGAGAGCCGCTCTTTCCCGAAGAGGTCTACACCGACCAGATGGAACGCCAGCTCGTCGCCGAGATCGTCAGGGAGCAGGTCTTCGCGCGCACTCGCGAGGAGGTCCCGCACTGCGCCGGCGTCCTGGTGGAATCATTTCACGAAGCGAAGGAAGAGGGCGGAAGGGTCGTGATTCACTGCTCGATCCTTGTCGAGCGAGAAAGCCAAAAGCCCATCGTCATCGGGCGCGGGGGCCAAAACCTCAAGGCCATCGGGACCGCTGCCCGCCAGGAGATGCAGCGCCTGTTAGGCTGCCCCGTCGAGTTGCGCCTCTTCGTCAAAGTCCACCCCAACTGGCGCGACAACCCGCAGATTCTCAGAGAAATGGGATTGGGGTGAGCTGGCGGCTTCAAGACATGCCAATCAATGAAACAAGAGAGATTCCTAAAGTGGATTGAGTTCCCCTTGCCACAATTATACGCCCCATTTTCTGGAAAACGGCGTTCTCAGATAGGCGTCTTGCGGTAGATTTCTCGGCGGTGGCCGATTCGATCCAGGCCCCTCCGGGTATGCGGGTCCCTCGTTATGTGACAATGTCCATCGCCTACAGCGGCGCCCCGCCCTCGAAGGACGCGGTCAAAGGCTTCCGTCCCCCTCAGGAGTACAAGGAGGGGACGCCGGCCAAGGCAAAAT
>JAEMPZ010000139.1 GCA_022759065.1 Acidobacteriota bacterium
GGCCCCCGTCCCTGTCACGCCGCGGGCCGCCGATCTCCCGGACACGTGGAACCCCGCCGGGGGGGGCACGCAAACGGGAGGCCTAAGGGCCGACCACCACAATCTCTTCGGCTGGCACCTGAGCCCGCGTTTGGGCGCGGCCTTTCACCCCGGCGCGCGATTTGTCGCGAAGATTCTCTTTGGGGAGGCATTCCGCGATCCCAGTTCCCGCGAGTTCTACACCGTTGACCTCTCCGGCAGCTTTCCTCCAGGCAATACGGCGCTGGAGCCCGAAGGCATACAGACCTTCGATGCTGCTTTTTCGTATACCTTCTCCTCCTACGCCGAGGGCGAATTGGTCCTCTACCAGGAGAAGACGTGGGACGAGATATTCTCCGAGAACAACGCGGCTTACGCCAACCATCCAGGCACAAGGATCAGGGGCGCCGAGGCGAGCTTGCGCCTCGCTTTTCCAAACAGGGTGACGGCGCGCTTTTCCGCGAGCTACACCTCTTCGGGCCTCTACAACGTTCCCAAGCAGCTCTCCTCCGCGGTCCTGGACGTGCCAGTGGCAGAGAAGGGCCACTTGAACTTGACCGCCACCTACGTGGGAACAAGGCCGCGCGACCCGCAGGACCTATATTATTACGATGCCAGCCGGCCTCCTTACCGAAGGCCTGATGTCCAGGGGTTCCTGATGCTGGACACGGCGCTTCGCGCCGACCACCTCTGGAGCAAATGGGAATGCGCTCTCATCGTCCACAATCTGCTCAACAAGGATGCCTACATACCGACATACGAACCGGCGAAGTACCATGACCTGCTTCTCCCGGGCCGGAGCATACTGGTCCGCGTGGGGGTGCGTTTTTGAAAGGCCGCATCCGCGATCTCCGCCGCAAAATCGGGGTTTTTCTCGCGGTGGCGCTCGCCGTACTCCTGGCCGCGCCAGCGTTATTGCCGGGGGAGCCCCTCCCAAAAGCGGTGATATTGCTAAGCCTGCGGATACATCCCTATGAAGCCCTGGCGGACGAGTTAAGGAGCCGCCTTTCCGGTTTCGAGACGAAGGTTGAGTCGCTCGACGACAACCCCTTGGCGGCAAAGGCTCTGGCCTCCCAGGCGCCGGACCTTATTTTTACCGTCGGCCAGGAGGCGCTCAACAGCGCGCTTCCCAACCGGGACGACATCCCGCTGGTCTTCACGATGGTCCTGACCCCGCCGGCCGTCCAAGACCCAGCCGCCGCCAAACTGAAGGGCGTGGCGATGATCCCCTCTCCAAGGCGGCAGCTTGCGCTCCTCTACAACGTTTTTAACATGCGGCGGACCGTCCTCTTTTATAACCCTGACAACTCCGAGTTCCTGGCCACCTTATACCACGCGGGTTGCCCCTTGGGCATGGCCTGCGAAGAGGTGCCCATACGAAACGAAAAGGAACTCCTGGGCCGGTTGAAGAAAGGCCTCGGAGGCTACGATGGCATCGTCCTTGTCCCCGACCCGGCCATTTTAACGGAGGAGGGGCTTAAGGCTCTGGTCGCGCATTCCTATGAGGAACGCGTCCCGATTGTCGGATTTTCACCCATCTACCTCAACATGGGCGCGGCCGTGACGATCTCTCTGCCGGAGGAGGAGATCGCCCGCCAGGCCGCGGCGATTGCCAGAGATGGCCAGGATACAAATTGCCAGGTTGCCGGGGGGATCTTCTACCCCGATGCGTGCGATGTGCGGATCAGCGCACGCGCGGAGCGGCGCGTCAGGCTTCAAGTAAACGAGGCCGCGCTCAAACAATGCGGAGGGCGCAGGGAGGGGACGCCGTGAGCACCGCGCGCAGCTACTTCCGCCGAACGGCAATATGGTTTCTGCTCCTGGCCGGAGTGCCCTCTTTGCTCCTGCCGGCTCTTTTTCTCTTCGATGAGTTTCGAACCGGCGAGGCGCACCTGCAGGCGATGGCCTGGCAACTCCAGGCCAATCTGGCCCAGAACGCAAAAGAGGGCTTCCTTACCGGCCAAATAGAACACGAGCTTGCGCCCATGGCGGAAGCGGTTTGTGCCAACCCTGAAGTTGCCGCGGTCGTTTTTCGGGACCAGGATGGGCGCCTGCTCTACGCCGCGGTCGCGGGCGACAAAGCGCTTCGCGATGTTGTGGAGGCGTTCGTTCCAAGCAACGGCAAACTGTCACAGGGCCGCCTGAGGGCCGGCGGGGCAAACCTTCTCTACGTTTCGGGGCCGGTGACGACGTGGCGGATGGCTGACGCCGAGCAGCTATTCGGTTTCGAGAAAAACCGGCAGAAGCGCCTTCTTGGCAGCGCCACTCTCTTCGCCACGCCCCGCGAGCTTATCCAGTCGTTAAAGATGCGCATGCTGGAGAGCCTTTTCGTCGTGGCGCTCATGCTCGCGCTCTCCGGCATAGTGGCCTTTCGGCTGGCGCGGCGCGTGACGCGCCCGGTTTACGACCTCGTGCGCGGCTTTCAGGAGGTTACCGGCGGCAACTTCGACCCGGAGATTCCCGAGCCGAAGGAGCCGATCCTCCAAATCCTGGCGAGACAATTCCGGCAGTCGGTTCGCCACGTAAAGGATATCATTAAAGAGAAAGAGGCCTACAGCCAGCAGTTGCTGGCGACGGCGCAGGAGCTTGAGGAACTGAACGACACGCTGGAACAGAAGATCGCGAGCCGCACGCAGTCCCTTGAAAACGCCGTCCAGATGCTGGAACTCAGCAACCGCAGGATCCAGGAGGCGGACCGGCTGAAATCGGAATTCCTGGCCAACATGAGCCACGAGCTTCGGACCCCGCTGAACGCCATCATCGGGTTTTCGGAGCTGCTCCTGGAACGCATCCCCGGCCCCATCGCCGTTGAGCAGGAGCAGTGCCTCAGGGACATTCTCAACAGCGGGCAGCACCTCTTGAAGCTCATCAACGAAATCCTTGACCTCTCAAAGGTGGAGGCGGGGAAGATGCCGGTAACGTTCACCACTCTTCCCTTCAGCGCCGTCCTCGCCGAGGTGCAGGCCCTCTTCCGGCCGCTTCTGGCAAAGAAACGCCAGTCTCTCGTTGTTGACTGCCCGGCTCCGGAAACCTCGGTCTATACCGACCAGAACAAGCTAAAGCAGATCCTCATCAACCTGCTGAGCAACGCCCACAAGTTCTCGCCGGAGGGCGCGGAAGTGACGCTTTCAATTCACACCGATTTGCTCTGCCACCGCATCGAAGTGACTGACCGCGGCATCGGAATCCCGAAGGAGCACATTCAACATATCTTCGAGGCTTTCCGCCAGCTCGA
Source organism: Acidobacteriota bacterium (assembly GCA_022759065.1). Lineage (GTDB taxonomy): Bacteria > Acidobacteriota > UBA4820 > UBA4820 > DSQY01 > JAEMPZ01. The sequence continues at coordinate 3,254 of JAEMPZ010000139.1, forward strand.
CGGGTCCACCAGCAGAAGCCAGGAAGGGACGGGGTTGGGGCTGACGCTCTGCAAGCGTTTCAGCGAACTGCTCGGCGGGGGACTCCTGGTGGAAAGCGCCGTGGGCCAAGGCTCCACTTTTACGCTGCTCCTCCCTCTCGATCCTTCCAACCCCATGCGCGGATACTCGCCCCAGGAGGCGGCCGATGGCCACAGTGCTGCTGGTTGAAGACAACCAGGCGAACCAGCGGCTCTTCCGCATGGTCCTGGAATCAATGGGCCACAGCGTAACGTGCGCCTGCACGGGCGAGGAGGGCTGGGCGCTTTTGGCCGGCGGTGGTTTCGAGCTCGTCTTGTTGGACATGCACCTGCCTGGATTGGACGGGTTCACGCTGGCGAGCCGGATCAAGTCACTCTACGGCGACGCGGTCACCGTCATCGCCGTCACGGCCCTGGCGATGGAGGCCGACCGTCAAAGGGCGCTCTCCAGCGGCTGCGACGCCTTCATCACGAAACCAATCTCTGTTCCCGATTTTCGCGCCAACATTGAGGCGCTCCTGGAGGGCAGGCGATGACTCAACCCCCTTGCATCCTTGTGATTGACGACGACCAGAGCATGCTGCGCCTTATCCGGGCGCACCTTGGGGCCGCCGGCTACCAGGTTGAGACGGCAAGCGATGGCGAGGAGGGGCTGCGCCTGGCTGAATCGCTTCGCCCGAGGATCATCATCCTGGATTTACTCCTTCCAGGGATTGACGGCTTCGTCGTCTGCCGGCGGGTTCGGGAGAACCCCAATCTCAAGGGAACGGCGATCCTCATGGTGACCGCCGTATATCTCAGCGAAGAGGACCAGATCCACGGCTTCCGCATGGGCGCGGACGACTACCTGGTCAAGCCAGACGTGATCCTCTCAAAGCCGGTTCATCTCAAGGAGCTTCGAGCGGCGGTCGAGAGCCTTCTCAGCTCCGAACGCGGCGCGCCAACGGGCCTCCCCGCTCCGGAGCAGGCGCGGGACAAGGTGCTGATCGTTGACGACGACGAAAAAAACATCCGGCTTCTTAAAATGCGCTTCGCGAGCGAGGGGTTTGAGGTATGCACGGCCTCCTCGGGGCAGGAAGGGCTTGAACAGTTGGAGGCCTTTTCGCCCGACGTCATGCTGATGGACTTGAAAATGCCCACGATGAGCGGGCTCGACGTGCTGAAGATCATGCGCGAGAAGGGGCAGGACATCCCGGTCGTGATCATGACGGCCTACGGGAGCGAGTCCATCGCGGTGGATGCCTTCAAGATGGGGGCCGATGATTATCTCGTCAAGCCATTTGACACGGCCCAGGCGGTACGCCAGGTCGCCCAACTGGTCGAGCGCCACAGGCTCAAAAAGAGCCAGGAACAGCTCACCGCAAGGCTGAAAAGGATTTCATGCGACCTCGTCAACCGCGTCAACCATCTCGAGGTGCAGAACCAGAAATTGGAGAAGGCCTACAACGCCGTCCGGGGCCTTTCAGAATTCAACCGCCGCTTCATCAGCTCGTTGAGCCAGGATTTGCGCGCGCCACTCTCGACGATCCTGAGCTTCCTGAGCCTGATGCGCGACACCTCCGCCAAAGGCCGCGACTTCCAGCGCGAGAGGGAGGCCCAGGAAATAGTTTTCAAGACCGCCTTTCGCCTTGAGATCAATCTGGCCAACCTGCTCTATCTCTCGAGAATCCAGGCCGGCGCGCTCTCGGTGGCGCCGGGCGCCATCGCGTTGGAGCCCGTGCTGGAAAACGTTCTTTCGCTCGCGCGCCGCTCCTTGGGGCGGCAGGATATCCGCGTCACGTGGTATCCCGACCAGTCCGGCCGCATGGTCGAGGGAGACGAAGTCTTGATGCGCGACATACTCGTCAACCTCCTGGACGATGCCATTCAGCGAATCGAGGGCGCCGGGGAAATCGTGTTGGAGGTCCTTCCGCCGGAAGGCGAAGGCAGCGGCTCCAAGCCCGTGCTGAGGCTCCGTGATACGGGCAGCAGGCACCCGGACGAGGACCTTGTCCCCGTGACCGTTTCCGAGATCGCTCCCGAATCGGCAAGGGAAGGTTTCGAGGGAATTCGGCTCAACCTCTGCCGCCACCTGGCCGAGGCGATGGGCTGGCGGCTGGTTCTCTCCAACCGGCCAACCGGCGGAGGAGAGGCCCTTCTCGAAATGGTGCCACATGAACTCTGAGACTCGCCCACGAATAATAACCTACCTGGCGAGGCCGGAGACGCGACTGCTCGTGGCCGCGATGCTGGGGCCGAGGTATGACGTGCTGGACGCGCCTTTGGACCTTCCGCTTCTCGAGACCCTGCACGCGATGGAACCGGACCTGCTGATTGTGGAAATGGAGCTTCCAGAGATTTCGGGCCTGGAAATCGTCTGCCGCGTGAGAAAGGACCCGGTCTTCGGCGAGCTTCCGGTGGTGACTCTTGGGCACGCCACGGACGGTGGCGGCCACAAGGTGGCCCTCGTGGCGGGTTGCACCGGATACATTTCATTCCCGCTTGACCCGGTTCTCTTTCCAAGGCGGATCCAGGATTTTCTCGAGGGCAAGAAGGACGAACTCGACCTGAAGGAGCACCTCCAATACTACAGGCGTTTTACCGAGGTTCTCATCGAGAAGCTCGAACAGCGCCTGGAGCGGCTGGAGAAAAAAACCCGCGCGCTGGAGGCGGAGCGCGAGCGGCAAGACGCCCTCACGCTGCAAGTCCTGACCTCCATGGCGAAGTTGATAGAGACCAAGGACACTTACACGCGCGGCCACTCGGTGCGAGTCACCAGGTATGCCCTGGCGCTGGCGCGGGAGGTCGGCCTGGCGGGGGAGGACTTGAAAGTCCTGGAGCGCGCCGGCCAGCTTCACGACATCGGCAAAGTCTCCATTGATCTTAAGCAGATCCACAAGCCAGGCCCCCTCACGCCGGAGGAGTGGGCGCTCATCCGGCAGCATCCCGAGACCGGCCACACGATACTCGCCGCCATAGCATTTTTGAAGGACGAGGCGCTTGTTGTGCGCCACCACCACCAGCGTTTTGAAGGCTATGAAAAACACCCGGAAATCCCGCGCCGGATCAGGTTGATGGCTTCAATCCTGACGCTCGCCGACAGCTATGACGCGATGACCAGCCAGAGGTCTTACAACAGCCCGCGAAGCACCGACGACGCGCTAAAGGAACTTGACAGGTGCTCGGGCACGCAGTTCGACCCTCAACTGGTCAAAGCCTTCAAGCGGATCGCCAAGACGCTGGAGCAGGACGCCAACGACCCGCCGGGTTGATACCGAATCGCAATAAAAAATGGCAATATCACCGCAGAAACACAAAGGCACGAAGGCGCGCCGCCGCGGAGGAAAAAAGCAAGATTCACAGGGAGGACGGGGAGGCCGGGGAGAAAAGATTCACCTCTGTGCCTCTCTGTGATCTCTGTGGTGATAA
>JAEMPZ010000180.1 GCA_022759065.1 Acidobacteriota bacterium
CCACCATGGCGTTGAGTTTCGCCGCTTCCTCATTCATAATTCGACCTTCATACTTGCCCTGGCGTCAGTCCCACTTGAACTCCAGCTCCTTCTTGAGCTTGGAAAGCCTCACCTGAAGAGAGCGCGTTTCGCCCGGGGCGAATTCTGCCCTCTCTTCGTGCTGGGTCTTGACGTCCTGGATGTCGGTGACGATCTCGAAACTGACGAGGTGGCTGCCTGGAGGCACGCTGGCGGAATTGCTCCATGAGCCTTTCTTAAGGGAAAATTTCCTGTCGATCTTTTCGTGAGCGACTGTCTTCCCGTCCACCTTGAGCCAGTACTCGCCCTTGAGAACGCCGGCGGTGAATGTCACGTCAAGCCTCGCGGGCCTTGCCTGCGCGGCAGGAGGCGTTTGCGAGGGAGCCGCGATCGAGCTTGCAGGCGACGACGAAGCTTGCGCCGGCTTTGGTTTTGCCGCGGGAGTCCTCGGTTTGGGCTGTTTTTCCGCCGCGGTAGCGGCCCCGCTTGCAGGCGGGAGGCTTTCGGCCGCCTGTTCGGCAGGAGGCTGTTCGGAAGAGGCCGTTGCGGGCCGTGAGCCGCTTTGGGGCGTGGATTCGGGCGAGGGGAGCACAACCGCCGGCGGAGCGGCTCGGTGGGTCCACCACCACAAAAAACCTCCAGCCGCGCCCAGGACCAGAACAAGGCCAAAGGCCGCCAATGTGGCCGGCAAGAGCCATTTAAAGCGCTTGGATGGGGCCCCCCGCTGCGCGGGAGGGGCTTGAGGTGGTTCAGCTTGAACATTGGCTGCATCGGCTGCCGCGCCGCGCGTGGCGAATGGGGATTTTGGCTCGGGCTGAATCGCCGTGGGTGGCTGCGGCAAAGGGCCGGATATGGCCGTGGCCTCGGCCGCCGCATCCGTTCCGGCATGTGGCGGCAGGCTTCCGCCGAGGTAAGCGTCAATGTCCTCTATGAGTTGCTCGGCGCTTTGGTAGCGCCCCGCCGGATTTTTCGCAAGCAGCTTGTTCAGAATGCAGCTCACTTCGGAAGGCATCCCGGGTAATTTCTCGGGCATGGGTTCCGGCGGCTCCATTAGTATCTTGTGCGTGACGACCGTTATGTCCTCGCCGGGGAACGGCTTGGAGCCAACGAGCATTTCGAAGACGACGGTGCCAAGCGAAAAGAGGTCGCTGCGGCCGTCAACGCCCTTGCCGGTGATTTGCTCCGGCGCCATGTAGGCGGGCGTTCCAAGGAACTGCCCCTCTTGCGTAAGCTCGGAGGCCGGCACCCTGGCGATTCCAAAGTCGGTCAGCTTCGCGTGGCCGTCCGGAGTGCTTATGATGTTCGCCGGCTTGATGTCCCTGTGGACAACCCCGGCCTTGTGGGCGTAGGCAAGGCCGGAGGCTATCTCCCGAACAAGAGGGAAAAGCTGCCCAGGATCAGCCTTCTCGCCGCGCTTGATCTTCGCGCTCCACGTCTCGCCCTGAATGTACTCCATCGCGATGAAGGGGGGGCCGCCCGAGGAGCCGTCGTCGGCTTCGTATATCGTGACGATGGCGGGATGGTTCATCTGGCCTGCGGCGCGCGCCTCGCGCAGGAAGCGTTCGCGAAACTCGGTTATTTTCTGCGGCTCCAGCCCCTGTGGCAGAAAAACGGTTTTGATGGCCACGAGCCTCTTGATCATCGGGTCTCTGGCGAGATAGACGACGCCCATCGCTCCACGCCCGAGCACCTTCTCGACGGCGTATTTCCCGATCTTGGCTGAACGCGGCGCTTCGGTCACCGCACGACCTCCTTAAGCGGAACGAAACGAATGCCTCGGGACGCCCAGTATGGCATCCTTTCAGAGAGGACCCTTATGGTGTTGGAGCGCAGGTGGCCGATTGCGACGGCCTCCCCGTCTTTGCGGGCCCTTTCCGCGAGGGCGTCCACCTGCTCAATGATAGCACCTTGGGAGTCAACGTCGTCAAGAAAGACGGCCCTCTGCGCGCACGGAAGCCCGGCGCTCCTCGCGGCCTGGAAGGCCACCGTGTAGGGCGTCGTCCTGCTGTCAAGAAAATAGAGCCCCCGCCGCTTAAGCGCCCTGACGACGTCATTCATCAGCGCCCGGTCCTTGGTCGCCTTCGAGCCCATGTGGTTGTTGATGCCCTCCGCGAAAGGCACGCTTTCAAGGTCGCGGTCGAGGATCGCGTCAACCTCCTTTTCGGCCAAGCCCACGTAAAGCTCGCCAGACTGCGGCTTCCACTTGCCGGAATCCTCCGGCTCCATCGGCGCGTGCAAAATCACGTGATGGCCGGAGGCGTGAAGCAGCTCCGCCGAGACTTTGGAAGCCGAGAGGTTCGGGATTACGGCGAACGTCACGTTGGTGGGCAACTTGGCTGAGGCCTCCTGGGCGAGATCGAGCCTGAAACCCACGTCGTCAATCACTATGCTGGCCGTGGCGCCCGCCTTTGGCTGTGGCGGCTGCTCGGTTTGAACCGGAGGGGGGATTGCCTCTTCCTTCTCCTTCCGTTCCTGGGTCTTAGGCCGCTCCTTTGTGGCGGGCTGCTTTTGCGCCGGAGCGCTCGGCTTGGAAACCGCCGGCTTTTCGGCCGGAGCCTCTTTCGGCGGCGCTTTCAGCCGCTGCACAAGAAGGGCGAGCACGGCCACGGCGAGCACCATCATCGCCACGGTGAAGTAGGGAAAGCCAGCCCTCTTCTTGCGATTGCCTTGGGGGCGCCGCTTAGTTGCCATTTGCCGCCTTCGCGGTTTCGGGCAGCGTGGAGGGCGGGGCGGAAGGCGCGCTTGCCGCAAGGAGGCGGGCGTAGAACGCGGCGGGCGATTCGCCCTCGCGGGCCCTTGCCTCGATTGACGGCTTCAGCGGCTTTTGCCTTATCGCCTCGCCGGAGTCATCGGTGTAGTGGCCGCACAGCAAACGAAGGAGCCCGCCGTTTGAAAGCGAAAAGTCGCAGAATTTGGGAGCCCAGCCGAAAGTGGGCTCTCCAGAAAGCACGCCTCCGGCCTTGACCAGCGCGGCAGCGAGAAGTTCGCCGGCCCGCGCCGTGGCCCCGTCCACCAGGACCTTGAACTGGCGTCCCTTGAGAAGCCCTTTTCCGCTCACCGGATTCGCGTGTTTGCCCTGCTGGTCAAGCAAGAATATCCCTTCTGAATCTCCGCCTAAAAGCCCCGCCCATTCGAACGCCGCCGGGGCGTTTTCCGAAGCGCAGCCCCGCAGGTCAACGACGCAGGAACCCTTGATGGATTGGAGCCTTGAAGCCAAATCGTCCGGCGGCGGAACATCGAGAGAGGGCACCGCTATCGCGGCGCCTCCGCCCGGTATTTCGGATATGGCCGCTTTGGGATAGGGCTTCCGCTTGAGCACGACGGCGTAGCTTTGCCACGTCTCCGGCTTGAGAAAAACGCACTTGGCCTCTTCTCCAGCGGGGCCGCGAAGAGCCTCCAGGACCTGTGGATAGGTCATGTCGAAGGTGCTCTTCCCGTTAATGAACCTGAGCGCGTCCCCGGCCTTGATGGAGGGGTCCGTTCCCGGAAAGCAAGCCAACACCTTGGCAAAGTCCTGCCCTTTGGTGACATAAAGGGGAAGGACGGCGGAGGGAACTTGCAGCTCCCGGTAGGCGGCAACTTCATTGGGAGGCACGTAGGCCGATTCTGGACCGGCCGTCTCGGCAGCACCGGCAAGAGCGCCCGCCACAACGTCGTCGGGAAGCTTCGGATCAACGTACTCCTTCAGGATCACCGAAAAGACGTCCCTGAACAGGGAATCATTCTCGGCGCTGAGCGGCGCCGGAGAAACTTCCTGGCCTGGAAGAGCAAGCGCGAAAACAAGGGCCACGAACGCGACGCGAACTGGATGCCGGATCGGTTTCATTTTTCCTCGCCTCTCGAAACGCCTCGTCCGCGTCTTTGCGGAGCGAGCCACGGCGCCGGGTCAATCGCCCTGTCACCGGCGCGCAGTTCAAAGTATATCCCCGTTGTGCCCCTGTTGGCATCACCGCCGGCCGTTCCTATCACCGAGCCTTCCGTGACAACCTCATCAGGCTTCGCCCGCACCTCGTCCAAGTGGCTGTAAATTGTAAAAAAGCCGCCCGGATGGCTGAGAATCACGGTGTAACCGTAACCAGAAAGCCAGCCCGAAAACGCCACCGTGCCGTCGAACACCGCCTGCACCGGCGCGCCTAACTGGCCGCCTATGTCCAGGCCAGGGTGGGGAACGCGGGTGTGAAAACGGGGATGAACGTAGTCGCCGTACCCAAGCGTCACTTTTCCGTAAAGAGGCATGGGCAGGCGGCCCTTTGCCTGCGCCATGTCCTTGCTGTACATGTCAACGCGCGACTTGAATGAGAGGTCGGCAAGGTAGCGGTCCATGGACTTGGCAGCCCGAAGCGTTTCGTCAAGCGCCTTGCTGGAGGCGTCGCGCTCGCGGCCCAGCCTGTCAAGCTCGGCCGCGAGCTGCGCCTGCTGAGCAACGAGCGCTTGATGCTCCGACGTGGCCTGTGCCTCGGCTTTCGCCAGCCTGGCTTCGCTTTCAGCAAGCCTCGCCCGCGCGGCTTCCTGGCGCGGGATTGACTCGGCGTACTTGGCGAGCGCCTCCCTGTCGCGGTCCGCCAGCGCCGCGAGGTAGAGGCCGGCCTCCCGGATGTCCTGCGTGCCGCCGACGGCAAAATAGACTCGGTATTCCTGCAAAAGCCCAAGCGCGTAGCGCTGGCGCATCCTTCCCATGAGATAGCGCCTTGTCGCCGCGTCATCGGCTTTGAGCGATTCAAGATCCTGGCGCGCTTTCAGCACCGCCCGCGAGGCGGCCTCCCTCTCCTGTTTCATACGCTCGATCGTGGCCTCGGTCAGCCGGACCCTGCGCTTCAGCAGGTCGAGCCTGTCCCACAAGCTCTGCTGTTTTCCGGCGAGCTGCGCCACCTGTTCCCCGAGGCGGCGGATTTGAGCGTCAAGGTCTTTGGAAGAGGGCTCCGCCCCGAAGGCGAATATGGCGGAAAGGCAAAAAACAAGCATGAAGCGCGAACTACGAAGGATGAATTTTGTTAGAGGTGAGACGATAGACGTAAGAGGTGAATCAAGTAAGAAGGCGAGAGGGTAAGAAGGCAAGAGAGCTAAAGCATTGCAGGGGAGATGCGCCCTTCTCACTTTCTAACTTTCTCACTTTCTAACTTTCTCACTGTCTTACTTTCTCACTCACTGCCCCACTTCCGGCGTCCAACGTCTAACCTCTGCCATCTGACCTTTCGCGCCGTCTGCTTGGCGCCTAAAGCCCCAGGATTTCCCGCAGAGAAGCGTCGCGCACGATCGTGTGCGCGCGGTCCGGCCCCGTGGAAAGGATAACCACTGGCACTCCGAGAAGCCGCTCAAGGTAACCCACGTATGCCCTGGCGTTCTCGGGAAGGGCCTCCCACGATGTCAATCCGTATATCTCGCTTTGCCATCCAGGCAGCGATTCGAAAACCGGCTCCGCGTTCTCGAAGACCCACGGCGCGGCTGGGAAATCGGCGTATGTTTTGCCTTCGTAGCGGTAAGCCGTGCAGACCTTCACCTCTGGGAAAACGTCGAGGACATCCATCAACGTAAGGGCGATTCCGTCCAGGGCGTTGATTCTCACCGAATGGCGCGCGGCGACGGCGTCAAACCACCCGCAGCGCCTGGGGCGTCCGGTGGTCGTCCCGTATTCATGGCCGCGCTCGCGGATCATGTCCCCGGCCGAATCTTTGAGCTCGGTCGCAAACGGCCCCCCACCAACGCGCGTGCAGTAGGCCTTGAATACGCCAACCACGCTTCCAATGCGCGTTGGCGAAACGCCCAGCCCCGTGCACGCGCCGCCCGCCGTGGAACTTGAGGAGGTGACGAAGGGATAGGTCCCGTGGTCAACGTCCAGCATCGTCCCTTGCGCGCCTTCCATGAGGACCCTCTTTCCCTCGTCAATCGCCTGGTTGACCAAAATCGAGGTGTCGGTGACGAGCGGGGCGAGAATGTCGGCAAGCTCGGCGAAACGGGAGACGACGGCTTCGGTCTCTATGCCTTCTCGGCCGAAGACGGCCTTGATGTAACGGTTCTTCGCGCCGCTGAGCCTCCTTACCTCCTCCGCGAGCCTTGGCTTGTCGGTGAGAAAGACGGCCCTCACGCCCTCTCGCGTGTACTTGCTCTCGTAGCACGGGCCAATGCCGCGGCCGGTGGTGCCTATCTTCGCCGCCCCCTTCTGCTCCTCGCGGAGCTGGTCAATGAGCGCGTGGTGGGGCAGAAGGAGGTGCGCCCGGTCCGAGATGCGAAGCGCGCTCAGATCAATCCCCGATTCGTTCAAGTTGGAAATTTCCTTGACGAGCGCCTCCGGGTCAACGACGATGCCGTTGCCTATGATGCAAGGCTTCCTGGCGGCGAGGATGCCTGATGGAACCAGATGAAGCGCGTACTTGCGCGGGCCGATCGTAACCGTATGGCCGGCGTTGTGGCCCCCCTGATAACGCGCCACGACGTCTGACGCGTCCGATAGAAGGTTGACCACTTTGCCCTTGCCTTCGTCTCCCCACTGCCCGCCCACGATCACCATTGGGAATCGCATGTCCAGCCCTCCAAGAGCGTGATTTTACCACAACGCCCGCCGCGGGCGTCTTTCGGCCAGCGACCAATGACAAACGACGACCGTCTGACGTGTCGGAATGATGCAACAAAAAGTGAGAGAGTGAGAA
>JAEMPZ010000198.1 GCA_022759065.1 Acidobacteriota bacterium
CAGCCCCCCACAGGGTGAAGCTTCCCCCGCCAGCGCCAAAGCCGGAGCCCCGTGGCATGAAAGTATCGGGGTATCGAAGTTTCGGGGTATCGCTGTTGGCGGTACTTCTTATCTCCGTTACACCGTGACTCCGAAACTCCGTAACGTCATCACCCCGTTACGCCGTTACTTCCCCGCGCGGGGACTATCTCCGAAAGGTCGGCGACCTTTTCAAAGAGGGCTACAAGGCGCTGGAGAAGGGCGAGACGGTTCTGCTGAAGAGCCGTTTTGGCCGGGTCTTTCCCATCGGGATCGCACATTACCAGAACATCGTCAAAGAACTGGTCCACCTGTGGGCGAATGGCGGCAAGGCGGCGAAGGAAGGCGGCGTAGTCCCTGCGTCCCGGCGCAAGCAAGGGAGCGGTCTCATTCTCTGCCGCGAGCAGCGCTTGATGAAGCAGCCTTTCGCCAGCCCCCTCCTTGTCTGAAGCGGGAGCAAACTTCGCCTCGCTCATTTCAAAGCGTGGCTGGCCCTTCGTAAGATTCTTGGCGCGCTTGTGGGCTACAGACAGGTGATCGAAATCCTCCGGGGACTCGTTGCGGACCTTGTGCAGCGCTTCTAGGCGGTGGTGCATGTCCAACAAATCGTCAAGACCCTGGACCAGAATCGCGTTCACTTCGTCGTAGGTGAAACTCCCGCCGGATGCTCCCGCCGGTTCGCCTTCCCATTGATAGCGGGCGCGGTCGAGCAGGAAAGAGCCAAGCGAATCCGCGCAAGCAGGAGCCTCTTCGCGGAGAAAAGAACCGAGAGAGAAGCGGAAAGCAGAAAAATCCGATGCGTAACCCGGGGCGGAAAGAAGCCTAACGACTTCTGACGCCGCGCGGCGCAGGCCGAAAGGATTCTTGGAGCCAGTGGGAACAAGGCCAATCTTGAAAAACTGAATCAGGGCGTCGAGCTTGTCGGCAAGCGCGACGACGATGCTCAGAAAACGCAATCGGCTTATTCGGTCGTGATAGGGCATCGGCTCGCCGTAGTGCTCGCTGATGGCCCGCGAGACGGCAGGGTCTTTTTCTTGCGCTTTGGCATAAAGCCCGCCAGCAATGCCTTGCAGCGACGTGAACTCCTTCTCTTGGACAAGGAGTGATGCAAGGTCCGCCTTGCAGAGCCTAGCGGCTTCGCCGGCGAGATTGGGGTCCTCGTTGAAGAACGGAGCCAGCTTTTTCGCAAGAGCTTCGAGGCGCAAGGCCTTGTCGTAATAGGTGCCGAGCTTCGGGTGATAGACGATTCCCTTTAGCTCTTCAAGCCGCCGCTCCAAGGGCACTTTCACGTCGTGATCGTAAAAAAACTTCGCGTCGGAGAGGCGCGACACAGTAACGTTCTCGTTGCCTCTCTTAATTAAACCCTTTGGGTCTGCTGGTCCGTCCATGACAGAAAGAAAATTGGGCAGTACCGCAGGCGAGTCATCTTCTTTCAGCGCTATTTCCCCGGCATTGCCAACTGGATAAACCGCGAATGACTTCTGGTGTTCCTTCAGGCAGGTTGCAAAGATCGGTTCGGGAAGAGAGGCGAAGACTTCCGGTATCTTTCCAAGAAAGACGGTCGGATATTCGCACGTAAAGACCAGCGTTTCCAAGAGGCCGCTGGCAACAACGCCGTCATCTTGATCCCTTAGGTGAACGTCCCATGCGCCTTTGACTTCTTCCGCGAGCGCGGTAAGCTCCCGCTCGATCTTTTTCTCGCGTTCTTCTGAACAGGCGATCACGTAATTGCTGCGAAGCTTGTCGAAGTATTCATCGGGAGAATGAATCTCGATGCTGCTTGCTCCGTGAACCCTGTGGCCCCGGCTCACTCGGCCTGACGCGACGCCTTTGATTTCGAGCGGCACGATTTGGCCGCCTAAAAGAGCGACGACCCAGCGGACAGGGCGGACAAAGAGTTGCTCGCCCGTTCCCCACCTCATCGCCTTGGGAAGGTAGAGCGCATCCACGGCGGCTGGAACGATCTCGGCAAGGAGTTGAGACGTTGATTTTCCCTTGACCTTCCGCGTGAATCCGGCGCACGGGCCCTTTGGACTTTCAACCTCGTGAAGCTGGTCAAGGTCCACGCCCTGTTTTCGCGCGAAGCCCTCGGCGGCTTTTGTCCAATTCCCTTTGGCGTCTTTCGCGATTGAGAGGTTTGGGCCGACGACGCTCTCTTCCCGGTCAGCCTGTCTTTCTGGAAGCCCTACCAGCAAAAAACCGATTCGGCGGGGGGCGGCGATGAGACGCTCCGCTGATGGCGTCGCCCCGGCATCCTTCAAGCCGGCCTTTACGCGGGAGCGCAGTTCATCGGCCAGACGGGATACCATGCCCGCCGGAATCTCCTCGGTCCCGATTTCCAAAAGGAAGTCAGCCATTGGCCACTCCGGCATCGTCTTTTGGAGCGAATCGCTTAACGTAAACGGCAGCGGCGGCGCAGGCCAGGCGGCGCACCCTTTTGATGTAGTCGGCACGGGCGGCGACCGAAATCGCGCCCCTGGCGTCCAGAATATTGAAAGCGTGGCTGGCCTTCAGGCAGAAATCGTAGGCGGGCAGGTGCAGATCCTTTTCCAAAAGCCTCGCGCTCTCCTGCTCGTATTCGTCGAACCAGCGAGCCATAAGGTCGGCGCGAGCCTCCTCGAAGTCATAAACGGAGAACTGCCGTTCTGCCTCTTTGCGCATGTCGCCGTAACTGAAGCGCTCGTTCCAAGGTATGTCGTATATGTTCCCTATGTTATTGAGAAACATGCAAAGCCGTTCTATTCCGTAAGTGATCTCGACGGTTATCGGTTTAAGCTCGATGCCTCCGGCCTGTTGGAAATAGGTGAACTGGGTGATCTCCGTTCCGTCAAGCATGACCTGCCACCCCACCCCCCACGCGCCCAGGGTCGGCGCCTCCCAGTTGTCCTCCTCGAACTTGAGGTCGTGCTCTTTCAGTACGATGCCGAATGATTCGAGGCTCTTGAGGTAAGTCTCTTGAATGTCGTCCGGGCTTGGCTTGACGATCACCTGAAACTGGTGGTGCTTTTCGACGCGCTGCGGGTTCTCTCCGTACCGGCCATCACGCGGCCTTCTGCACGGTTCAACGTAGGCGCTGGCGTAATGATTTGGCCCGAGGACGCGGAAGAAAGTTTCGGGGTTCATGGTCCCGGCGCCCTTTTCGAGGTCGTAGGGCTCCGCAATGAGGCAGCCCTCTTTGGCCCAGAAGGCCTTGAGTTTTTCAATCAGATCTTGCATCGTCACCATAGGCGTTCTCCAGGGCTTGGCGCGTGGCAAGCGGCCTTCCAAGGAAGGCCGCCAGCGCCAAATATACCATGGAACGAAGTTCCCATGCCGCTTGCCCCCGGCCGGACTCGGGCGGCAGGCCGTTGATGGGAAGCTTGAGGATTTGTCTCAGCATCCGCTCGGCCTTCGGCCCCACCGGCTGTCCCTGCCCTTTTGAGTCCCCTCTGCAGGAATCGCATAGCCACCCGGCGTGGCCTGCTTCGTAAAGAAGCGGCCTGGGGTCGGCGCCGCAACCGACGCACCGGTCAGGAGAAGGCATTACGCCGTGAAGCCGCAAAAACCATACGCCGAAGTAGAGCCAGACAAGAAAGGGCGAAACGCCTTCGCGCATGTTTTGAATCGCCGTGGCCACGAGCCGGAACGTATCCTCCTCCTGGCTTCCTTCGGGGAGCCCGCGCTGCAAAACTTCCTGCATGGCGGCCAGGGCGGCCGCGCGCGGCCAGCTCTCATAAAGGTCCAGCGCGCCATCCACAAGGTCACTGGAGCGAATCTGTCCGAGAGAGGAGTGCTCCTTGCGGGCCACCAGGACCGCCACCCTGTTGAAAGGCTCCAGCGTTCCCCTGAATGGAGATTTCAATCGCCTGGCGCCCTTTGCCACCGCCTTGATAATGCCCCAGTCGCGAGTGAAGAGGGTCACCACGAAAGATGATTCCGTAAGCGGCGTGCGAGATATGACGTAAGCTTCGCCCCGAAAGGTCTCCATCGCGCTAAAGGCCGGCGCTCTTGGCCGTTTGTTCGCCGCCGCTCGCGGCAACCGTTTTTGTTGAATCTCGGGACAGTGGCGTAGCCGGCATCGCCAGGCCTAAAAGGAAAAAGATGAGAGTGGCAACTTCAGCGTCGCCGCCGTTGTACTCGAAGAAACCGCCTATCAAAAAAACCGCGAGAGCGGCGGCCGTGCCGTACTTTATCCCAGCGTCGGGATTGCGCCAGGCCGCGCGGAAGGCCAAGACAACGAAGGCCAGAAAAAGGCCAAGGCCGACAAGCCCTGAATGAATGGCCACCATTAGATACTGGTTGTGGGCGTGACAGGTGGTTTGAAAACCCGTGGAGCCGTCTGGTTGGTGTATCCGCCCGGCGTAAGGCGCTTTGTATGGCGGCGAGGCTTCCTGGTAGGTTCCTACGCCCCATCCAAATATGGGCCTCTCCTCTACCATCTTCAGCCCTGAAATCCAAAGACAAATCCTTTCGGCGCTGCTTGCGTTCGACAAATCAAATGTGCTCAAAGCCCTGCCGCGCAAGGCGGCTGGGCCGATGGCCAGCGCGAGCGTTCCAGCCACGAGCAAAATGCCCGAAGCGGCCGCTATTCGCTTCCAGCCCTTTCCGCAGAGCAGGACGGCCATCGCGAAGACGGCCGCCACCCAGTAGGTTCGGGCCTCGCTGGCCACCAACCCGAACCCGCAGGCGGCGGTTGCAACCCAGAGTAGCACCTTGATCGCCTTCTTGTCGTCTCCGTAAATGGCGCGGCCGGCCAGAAAAAAGCCGGCAATCGCAATGACGCCTCCATAAGTGAGATGAGTGCTGAAAAAGGCGTTCGCGGGGATCGCGCCATCAGGAGCGTCGCCAAACGGCATCTTCTGCGGCCAATCGGCTCCCGTAAAAAACTCGAGCATCGCCACCACCGCGCTGGCAATGGCGGAGACGGACATAAGGGCGGCGAACTGGTCTAACTTTCGCCTGGAGGCTGGAATGGCAGATGCGGTGAGGAGCGCGGACCAAGCCCAGTAATTTGGAATGCTTTTAAGGGCCTCCGAGCGCAAAGGGCTGGCCAACGCGGAAACGGCGTTCCAGGCAAAAAAAACGACCAGCAGGATCGCGGGCGGCGAAGGCCGCCAGCGGCCGGTAACAAGCCTAAAAAGAAAAAAGAAGGATAGCGCGACGAGCGCGACGTTGTCCGCAGCGATGCTTGCGCAAGACGCCAGCCCCAGAAGCCCCAGAAAAAAGATTTCAACTTCCGCCACGGAACGCCTCTAGCTTTGTTTCTATGAACTGCTTCATCTCCTCGACAAAGCGCTGTTTGGCGAAGCGCGCGGCGTTATTGATGAGAGACGCGGGCCTGAAGCGGTGCGAGTCCACTTCGAACCTCTGAATCGCCAGGCACAAAGAATCCACCGTTGGCTCCATGAAAAAAAGCCCCGTGGCTTCGCTGTAGTCATCTTTGTCAGGAGGGATTATAGTTTCGGTCGCTCCGCCCACGCCATAAGCAATGACGGGCGTTCCAGCGGCCTGGGCCTCCACGGGAGCGATGCCGAAGTCCTCTTCTCCGGGGAATATCAACGCCCTGGCACGAGCCATTTCGCCGGCTATTTCGTCGTCCGAAAGTTTTCCCAGGAAGGTCACTGACGGGCCGGCCATGCGCCGAAGACGCCCAAGCTCGGGTCCGTCGCCGACAATCCGCAGGGGAACGCCCAGCCGCGTGCAGGCCATGACGGCGAGGTCCGCGCGCTTGTAGGCGACCAGGCGGCCGGCGAGCAGGTAAGCGTCGCCTTTTTGGCCACAGGGCTTGAAACGCTCCACGTCCACGGGGGGGTAGATGACGCCGGCTTCCTGCCCGTAAACGCGCTTGACGCGCCTGGCGGCGTGGTTTGAGTCGGCGAGCCAGCAGTCCACCCTTGGCGCCGCCGCCGCGTCCCAAAGACGCACGTAGTGAAGGACCGCGCGGGCGAGCCACGAACGCGCCCCCCTATCGAGCCCGGAGAGGCGCAGGTAGTCGTGGTAAAGCTCCCAGGCATAACGTACCGGCGTGAAGCAATAGCAGACATGAAGAGTGTCCGAGCGCGTGAGCACGCCGTGGGCCACCGAATGCGAGAAGGAGAGGACGACGTCAGGGGAACCGACGTCAAGCTGCTCGACGGCGAAAGGATAGAGCGCCAGGAAGGTTCTGTAGCGCTTCTTGAAAAATGAGCGGCTCAGGAAAGTTGTGCTGATTTCGCGGTTGATGATCGCTGAGCCGGAAAACTGCCTGGAATCAAAAAACAGCGTGTGGATGGGGCTTTTAGGATACTCTTGGCACATGGCTTCGAGGCAGCGCTCGGCGCCTCCGAAGTCCACCAGCCAGTCGTGAACGAACGCGAGAGTATAGGGGCCCATCTTCCTTTCGCTTCAATGCGGAACGGGCGCCGGACCGCGGACAAATAATAGCAGCATACTGGGCCATCCGCAACTTTTGGCCCCAATTCCCCGCCACCGCATTCATGCGCGGAAGGATTCACCACCAAGGCACCAAGACACCAAGGTAAGATTAACAGGGAGGACGGGGAGGAAAGGGAGGAAGAAAGGGTGTAGGCGGTGAAAAGCAAGTATGAAGTATGAATTATGAAGGTTGAAGGGCGTGAGACGTGACGCGAACAAGAGGGGGTTATGA
>JAEMPZ010000151.1 GCA_022759065.1 Acidobacteriota bacterium
TCCTCCGGTCTTTCTTCAGGTGAGCCACCGCGAGATCGTCTTGCCGCTTCATCATTACTCGTTCTCTCATAGCGGATCATTTGAACCACAGAGGCGCGGAGGCACGGAGGAAACAATTATTGGTAAAAGAAAGAAAGGCGCCTTGCAGGCATCCCCCATCCGTTGCTCGCGAACCGGCGGGCAGAGGAAGAGAAAGCTAAGAGAGTATGGTTGCAGGCAAGCCCTTTCCCTCAAAGTCCAGCCTTCCAATCCTAAAATCATCCTCCGCGCCTCTGTGACTCCGTGGTGAAATCTTTTCTTGGTTTCGGCGTTCATCTCGCCAGGCGATCGCCCCATGTGGTAAAATATATCCCATTGGGAGGTTGCATGAAAAGAGCGCTTGCGTTTTTCCTTCTCGCCGCCCCGCTCGCCCTTCTTGCCGAAAAGCCGTGGTTCTCAGGAACCATCGGCGAAGCGGTCCAGGCGGCGGCCAAACAGAACAAGATCGTCACGCTGAAGTTTTACGCGGACTGGTGAGGGGGCTGCAAAAAACTGGACCGTGACGTCCTTACGCAAGAAACGATGGACCGGCTTTCAAAGGAAACGATCTGGTGTCGCATCAACACCGACACGCCCGAGGGCAAGAAACTCAGGGCCGAATACAAGCTTAAGGGAATACCCACCGTGGTCCTTTTGGATTCCAAGGGCCAGGAGATTGACAGGATCATCGGATACGATGACCGTTCCGGTTGGATGAAAAATTATCTGGCCTCGCTTTTCGGCGTGGACACTTTGGGCGACTACCTCGCCCGTGCCGGAACTGGCGGGGATGCGGAACTTTGCGCCAAAATAGCGCAGAAGTACCTCGATCGCGGAGAGGCCCCCGACGCCCTTTCCTGGGTGGCCAAGGCCCGCGTGGCAAAAGAGGGGCAGACGCCCGAACTTGCGGCCAGGCTGGGGTTGATGGAGGGCTTGGGGCTGCTGGCTACCGAACCGGCGGAAGGCGAAAAAAGGCTTCTGGCGATCGCGGCCGACCCCAAGGCGGGTGACGCCGGCCAAGAGGCATTTGACGCGCTTGCTCGGGTGTACAAGAAGGGCGACAGAAACAAGGATCTTGAAGCGCTCTTCGACAAGGTCATGGCTTTCAAGGGCGATGACAAGGAGTTCCTGAACGACTACGCATGGACCTTCGCCGAGCGCGGCATAGCCCTTCCAAAAGCCCTTGCGGCCGCGAAGAAGGCCGTGGAGCTAAGCAAGGAAGATCCAGGCATCCTCGATACCCTTGCCGAGGTGTACTTCAAGATGGGGCAAAAGGATCTCGCGATATCCACGGAAGAAAAGGCTATTGCGAAAGCGCCCGATGACAAGAGCTTTCAGGACCAGAAGGAGAAGTTTCTGAAAGATGGCGAAAAGAAAGACAACAATTAGCAGGCCCCAGGCCGCCAGGATGGAGGAGATGCTGCTCAAGGCGGTGGCACGAGCCAAGGGCTCTTATGGCGTAATGGACGCGGCGCTCGAGCGGCTCGCTTCCACCGAAGGGACTTCGGTTTACTCTGGCCTGATAAGGCTGCTTTCAAGGCTGGAATTTTCTCCCAAGCAGGCCGAGCGTCACTGGAAATCAGTCGTCGGCCACTGCGCGCGGCTGGAAAAGGCGCTTGGGCGGCCCTTGGATTTCCGGGTCGCCCTCGCGGACCATTTCATTTCGCAAAGCCGCAAACTGCGCCACCCAATGGTCCTTGAGATTCAGCTTTTCAAGGCGGCGCAAGAGGAAAGGCTCACCGACGGCCTGACCGGGCTTTACAATTTTCGCTACATGCAGCAGGAACTTCCCCGCCAGGTGGCGCAGGCGCAACGCAACGGCACGCTTTTGAGCGTCGTTTTTTTCGACATTGACGACTTCAAGGCCTACAACGACCACTTCGGCCACCAGGAGGGCAACAACGTCCTGAGCGCGGCGGGCAAACTACTTGCTGGCGCCATCAGGGAAAGCGACCTGGCGGTGAGATATGGAGGGGAGGAATTCGCCCTCCTTCTGCCCGGCTCCGACAAGTTCGGGGCGCTCGCGGTGGCGGAACGAGTTCGGGCTGGGTTTCTAAAGCTGGCGATTCCGGCCGCACGCCCGGGGAATCTTGTTACGGTGAGCGGTGGCGTCGCCTCCTACCCCGCTGACGCCACGACGGCCGACGAACTGCTGGCGTGCGCCGACTCGGCCATGTACCGCGCCAAGTCCATGGGAAAGGACCAGGTCGTTCTTTTTTCAAAGGAGCGGCGGGCGTGGGAACGCCGCCGCGAACGCTTCACGGGAGGCTGCGTCATAGGCCGCCGCTCTCTTCCTTTGCGAGGGGAGAACCTCGCCAGGGGAGGTTTCTACCTTGTTTCTCCCGGCGCCATCGCTCCCGATACCAAAGTCACCCTGGCGCTGACGCTGCCGTCCGCGAAAAGAAACTGCGAGCTGAAGATCAAATGCCACGGGCGCGTCACGCGCTGCGAGCCGTTAGGCCCCAAGGAACATGGCCTTGGAATCACAATAACCGAGATGAGCGCGGCTGACCGCAAGAACTACGAAGCCGCCCTGGCCGCATGCGGCCTTTCCTGACGCCAAAAGAAAAAATCTGTCTCACCACGGAGGCACAGAGGACACGGAGGAAGGCAAGCATGAAAGATGAATTATGAAGGATGAAGAAAGTGACTTGTTGGGGAAAGAAAACTCGCGCCGAGGCCTATTACGTTTTTTTCAACTCACTAATCACCAATCACTAATCACGATCTTTCCATGAACCGCTCTCTGCTGTTCTTTCTCTTTCTTGCCGCCGGCCTGGGGCTCGCCAACTTTGCGTCGGCCCCCTTGCCGGCCGTTGTCTCGGCGTGCGCTCTCGCCCTTGTCTCCAGAAGAACCCGCCTCAACACGGCTGCCGCTGCCCTGGCTTTAGTGGCTGTCGGCATTGCCGCCGGAGGATTAAGGATAACCCCGCCGCCGCGCGGCCCCCTTTACGACAAGGTAGCCGGCGAGAGTGGCCGCTGCGCCCTGTGGGTGCGCGGCAAAGTGGAGTCGAGCGCGTGGGCGCTGGAGGGAAGCAGGGTCGTCATCAAGGTTGAAAGTTACCAGGACGGGGCCAATTGGCTTTCCACTTCTACGAAGGCCCGAGTCATGTTGCCCGTGCCGCCCCCAACCGAGGGAAGTCCCATTGAGGCAAGTCTCCTTTTACAGTTGCCGCGCGAAGCCACCAACCCTGGCCAGTACGACGCGCGTGAACGGCTGTCGCGGGAATCAGTGGCACTGACGGGCATCTGCCGCGATCAGGCCTTGATGCGCCTCTCTCCGCCGCCTCGCCTTGCGATGCTTTCCAGGTATCGCGCGGCTATCAGAGAGAACTTGGCCCGTGACGCGGGCGGCCAGGCGGGCGTCGTCCTGGCGGTGCTCATCGGCGATCGCGGGCTTCTTGAACCTCGCGCCCAGGAAGCTTTGGGGCGTTCGGGCCTATACCACCTGGTGGCTCTCTCCGGGCTCCACATCGCCCTCCTCGTTATTCTGCTTTCATTTTTCGCCCATCTTGCCGGCATAGCGCCGCTCTGGCGCGACCTGGCCTGCCTTATCGTGGTCATCCTCTACGGAATGGTGGCGGGGCCGATTCCTTCGCTGAGCCGCGCGATCTTTATGGCTTCAATTTTTCTGGCGGCGCGCATGGCGGACAGGCCGCAACCGGCGCTGCGCGCCTGGGTAATATCGCTGGCGCTTTTATTGCTTTGGGACCCTCAGTGGATTTTTGACGCCGGCTTTCAGCTTACCTACGCGGCCACCCTCGGGATGCTCCTCTTGGGTTCGCGCCCGCCTGCCTTCATCTCCAGGGAAGGCTGGCTCGGCGGACTTCTTCGAATCTTGTGGCTTGGCTTCACCGCCCAGCTTTTCACTCTGCCCTTTCTCGTATGGACCTTTCACCGGATCGCCTGGGCGGGCGTTCTTGCGACTCCCCTCGCCACCATACCGCTGTTCTTGTTGCTCGGAACCGGACTGTTCTATTTGGGCGGCGGCGCTTTCGTGCCAGGCCTCCACTTTCTATTAGGCTCGCTGTTGGCCTTCGCGGGGAAGCTGTTTCTATGGCTGCCGCTCGCGCTGGGCGAGATGCGCCATGGCGCCCTGTTCATGCCGGTGCCTTGGATTGGCTGGCTCTTGCTTTATTGCGCCGCCATCGCGCTCCTGCTTGCCAGGGGGAAAAAGGCGTTGGCGGGATGGGCCTCTCTTTGCGCCGTACTGGTTTGCGCCTGGGCCTTCCCGCGGCCGTTTGACCCTCCCAAGGGGCCGGCGGTCGTCGTGTTGGATGTCGGCCAGGCCTCCTGCCAGGCCGTGATCAGCAGGGGCGAATGCGCTCTTGTTGATTGCGGAAACGGCATTTACCTGGGGCCGACTTCCGGGCGCGCGGTGGTGGAGCCGTTTCTCGCCGAGGCCGGGTTGCGCCAAGTATCGGGCGTTTTTCTGACTCACTGGGACAGCGACCACAGCGTGGGGCTTTTGGACCTCTTGCGTGATATGCCTGTCGGATTCCTGGCCTATCCCGCCGCGGACCCGCCAGGCGAAGGCACGCCATCGTTAATAGCCGCATTGGCCAAGCGCGCGGGGGTTCGCTTGCTACCTGTTTCCAGGGGGGACTCCTTTGCGGCTTTGGGGCTGTCCTTCAGCGTGCTTTACCCTGGCGGGGAGATTCTGCCCAACGAAAACAACAGAAGCCTTGTCCTCCTTGGCGACTCTGGCGGCTCGCGCTTTCTTTGGTGCGGGGACCTGGAGGCCGCCGGGGAGAGGGCGCTTTTGAAATTTGGCGAGGCCTTTTCGGTGAACGGCCTGATGGCTCCACACCACGGGTCGAGAACATCCAGCACGCCGGAGTTCATACAAGCCTTCCGCCCTGAGTCGGTCTTCTTTTCCGTTGGAACGGCCAACCGGTACGGCCATCCCTCGCCCGAAGTCGTGGCCCGCTATCGTTCCTGCGGAGCCAGGGAGTATAGAACGGACCGTGACGGGGCGCTCCTCTTTCCCTTGAATGTTCCGCGCGCCCGGGCCCTGGCGTGGCGCGACGCTAAGTGGCTCTCCAAGCTTTGCAAACCGGCGCGCCCTTTCTAGCGGCTACTAGAGGCCGTGATATGATAAGGCGCTATCTTGGGCCTTGGCGTTGGCCCGGCGAAGGAACGGCATGGACGACCGTGAACTCGAATCGCTGTTTCCATACATAGCCCACAGGTACAGGCCCATCACCGAGACCGGCGGCTGGTTTTATACGGCCCTCATCCACAATGGGTTCTCGAGCGTTACTGTGCTAGGGCTGAGGCTCTTGCCCGAGATTGCGGTGGGCATGCCCAGAAAGAACCCAGACGAGCCCATCTTCGTCTACGTCGCCAGGCACAGGAGCGAATTTGATTACGCGCTGCTGCTCGCCGCCCTTTTCAAGCAGGGGATGTTCGCCACCACGCAGGCTGGAGACAACCTTTTCATAGGCCCTCTTGGCCCGTTCATGGCAAAGAGGGGCGCGTTCAAAGTGCTCAGGTTCAAGGAGGGCGAAACAAAAACCTTCTATCACTGGGGCTGGAAGCGCGACCGCTTCTACAAAATGTGGGCGAAAATTCCGGTCCTACGCAAGGCGCTGAGAAAGAAACCGGTGGTCCTGACTCGGCAGGATTACCGCCGGATGTATGCTCTTTACATCCGCCACCTTGTGCGCGAAGGTTACGACATACAGGTTTATCCCGAGTTCGAGTGGTCGGCCAAAGGGAAGAAACGCCTCGGACGAAGCAAATCAGGGCTACTGAACCCAATGGCGGCGGCAGTTTTTGAATCGCTTCTCGACGCGGAGCGCGCCACCGGCAGGCCTGTTTTCATCGTCCCCGTCAATGTCAACTACGAGAGGGTGCCCGAAGACACGAACATCCGCCGCATTCAGGCGGTGCGGGAATATCTGGCGAGAAAGCTGCGGCTTGGCAACGCGATCGGCAACGCGGTGAGCTACTCCTTCGACTTTGTTTACAACATACTGCTCTGCCTGCCCGGCGTGAACATCGTGCCCAGGGCGCGCCGCCCGGCCACGATCGTTCACATAGGAGAACCTTACCGCCTCGCCCCGCCCGAAGGCGAAGATCTCGCGCGCGCCACCGCCCAAAGCGCCATGATTTCCTCCCGTTACCCGGACAAGGAGGATGGCCGGGAAAAGCCCTCCGAGGCGGAGCTTGCGGCAAACGTGGCCAGAATGAAGGTGGGCGCCCTGGAAGTCGCGTACCCCTGCCAGCTCGTGGCCTACAGCGCGCTGGAGCCGCTGATGAATGAAGGCTGGTGGACATTGATGCGAGAGGTCTTCGGCCAGGAGGGGAAAAACGCCGGATACGGGCCGGGACTCCCCGATACCTACGTGGTCCCGCTCGAAGAATTGCGGCGGCGCTACCATGACAACTTCCGTTTTCTCGGCGCCAAGAACTTCAGCATTCACGAAGTCGCCGGCCCGGGTGGCGGCCCCATTTCCCTTGAAGAGGCTCTTGGCGAGATGGACCGCTTCTTCGCCACGCGGCTTCTCATCAACCCCATCTTTGATTGGAACGAGAAGGAGCTTACCGTCAAGGATATGCCAACGTTCGTCCAGTACGCCAACCACATCGCCCACCTCTTCCGCGAAGAGA
>JAEMPZ010000272.1 GCA_022759065.1 Acidobacteriota bacterium
ACGCCTCGGTCGGAGAAATCACCAACGCGCTAAGGAAGGTGTACGGCGCGCATGTTGAGCATTGAAGGACACGAAGGGGACGAAGCAAAGACGTGACGGAGTCAGGGAGTGACGGGGTGTCGGAGTAAAAGAAAAGTACCGCTAACGCCGATACGCCCATACACCGATACCCCGACACCCTATTCAGGCGCGGGAAGGTTCACCACTGCAGTCAAGCGTGTCGCCGCTTGTGGCGGTGAAAGGTTTTTGATTAGCGCCCCACTTGTGGCATACTAATGGGGTTGGAGGATGGGATGGAGAAAATACTGTCGCTAGGTAGCGTGCGGGTTGGTTCTTCGGTTCTGGATAGGATTCTCCTTGCGCTCTTCTTCTTTCTCGCCACGGCGCTTGGGGCCTACGTCGAGATACCGCTGCCTTTCACGCCCGTGCCCTTGACGCTGCAGACGTTCTTCGTGCTTTTGGGCGCGGTGGCGCTTGGCGGCGGCTGGAGCGCGGCGGTGCAGTCGGCCTACCTCGGCGCCGGCGCTTTGGGCGCCGGGTTCTTCGCCGGAGGGGCGGCGGGACTCTTTCACTTGTGGGGGCCCACGGCCGGTTACCTGTGGGCTTTCGTGCCGGCATCGCTCCTTGTCGGCGCTTTTTATGGCCGTTGTGCCACCGCCGCGGGCCGCGTTGTTCTCCTTTCAGGCGCGGCTCTTCTGATTCTTGCCTGCGGTGGCGCCTGGCTCGCCCTTTTCATGGGGCTTTCCGCAAAGGCCGCCTTTGTGATGGGCGTCGCGCCGTTTTTGCCGGGCGAGGCGCTCAAAGTCGCCGCGGTCGTTTCCGCCACGCCGTTTCTGGCGCGCCGCTGAGGCTTCCAGTGTTCAGTGGAGCGAGGGCGGCGGCAGCGTTAATGGTCATGGCCGGGTTTGGCGCCATGGCCTTGGAACCGGGAAGCGTCGAATCTCAGCGTATGCGAGCAATGGCGCTCGATGCCATAGTTCAGGCGAAGCAGGCCTCAATCCAGGCCTCATGGAAGGAAATAGCCAGTTTGGAAGCGCAGATCGCCCAACTTCCGTCCGCCGACAGTTCAGATGGCGATGCCCATAACATGGACAAGGCGCGGGAGTTGCTGCAGGCGGCCGAGAAAAGGCGCGTTCTCGAAGAGAGGCGCCTGGAACTTCTGAGGGAAATAACCAGCGGCTACGCGGAGCTTCAAAGCGCGAGGCAGATGTTGTCCGAAGTGCGCTCGCAGTTGAGGCAGAATCAACAAGTGTTGGATGGCCATTGGGCTGTGACGATCATGCCTTCCGGAGTGCGGGGTGATTTCTACTTGAGCCAGAACGGGACGCTCGTTTCCGGCGAGTACCGCCTTGAGAACGGCCAAACGGGGAATCTTCAGGGGACGCTGATCGCGGGCCACCTCCTTTTGGACCGCACTGACTCGTCGCTGGGCAAGATAGGCCGTTACGAAGCGCAGGTGATGAAGGACCAGAATTCTCTCAGAGGCACGTGGTATAGCTACGACGTCATGTCCGGGCAGCCCCTGACGGGAGCTTTCGCCATGGACCGGGTCCAGGAGGAGGGTTCCCCATGAAAATTGTCAGAAGGGTCTTGGAAAGCGTCGTGATCCTCGAGATCACTGGAGACGTGCGCCTGGGCGAATCGGCGCAAATTTTCAGCCGGGAGTTGCAGTCTTTGCTCGATGAGCCCGAGGTCCAGGGCGTAGTCCTCAACATGGAAAACATCAACTACATGGACTCAACCGGGTTGGGCGAACTGGTCGGTTATTTGTCGCGATTCAAGGATGAAGGAAAGAGGCTGCGGCTCGTCAAACCAAATCCCGTCGTGACGAAACTTCTCGCGCTCACCAGGCTCGACCAGTTCTTCAAGGTCTGCCCCGACGAGGCTACTGCGCTGGAAGACTTCGTGTCGTAAGGGGCTGCCATGGTGGTGCTTAATCCCGTCAAACGCGAGATGACGGCAAAGATCGTTTACTACGGGCCTGGCCTTTGCGGGAAGACCACCAACCTTCGTTTCATTTACGAAAATCTCGAGGAATCGCAGCGGGGCAAATTGCTCGCCCTGGCGACGGAAACGGACAGGACCCTCTTCTTTGATTTTCTTCCGGTGGACATGGGCGAAGTCCGCGGCTTTCGAGTCAGGATGCAGCTATACACGGTTCCCGGCCAGGTGTTCTATGAAGAGACGCGCAAGCGGGTGCTGAAAGGAGCCGACGGCGTTGTCTTCGTCGCCGACAGCCAGCGGTCGCTCTGGGATGCCAACCTCGACTCGTTCGCGCAGCTTCAGAAGAACTTGCGCGATAACGGCATTGATCCGGCGAAGATTCCGATCGTTCTCCAATACAACAAGCGCGACCTGCCTGGGGTTGTCCCGATTGAAGAGCTGGATTCGGCGCTAAATCCCGGCAACCTGCCGTTTTTCGAGGCCATGGCGCGCGAAGGCGTTGGCGTTGAAGACACCCTGAAATCGGTTACGCGGCTGGTATTGAAAAACCTGGTTCGCAGCGAGCCGTTTTCGGAGAGGGAGGCGAAACCGATGGCCAATGGCTCGAAGCCGGCGGGGTTGGAGGGAGCCTCCGCCAACAGCACCGTAGTGATGGACCAGGGCAAGCTTCTGGCTGAACTGGGAATCGCTGGCAAGCGAGGGCAAGGCACCGTTCCACGGAAGGCAACGGTGGCGCCGGAGGAATCCCTCTTGGCGGAAGATCCCTTTTCCATGGATGGCGACGAGTCGGCGCTGCTTGAAAGCGAGTCCTCCCTGCCTTTGGAACCCTCGGCGCCTATGGAACAGGCTGCGCCGAGTGGCGAACCTGAAGAGTTGTTTGAAGAGGCGCGCGTTGAGCCGCTCCTGTTGGAAGCGGAAGAAAAAACCCCGTCCGAGGAGCCCGCTCTTCCAGCGGCGGATGCTGAAGCAGTTTCGCTGGAGCCGGGCAAGGAGATAGCCATTCCCATCGTCATAGGGGGAAAGCGCTGCATCTTGAGAATCAGGGTGGAGGGGCTTGATTGAGAAATAAGTCCAAGCTGCTTGCCTTCATCTTGCTCGTCGCCCTCTCTTTTGCCTCCATGGCGATTGAGATAACAACGCCTTCGGGAAAAAAATTATCGCTTGAGAGCCGCGAGGAGGACGGGACGGCCTGGGTCTGCCTGGACGCTCTTGCCAAGGCGCTGGGGGCGACGGCGGGCAGGGACCCGCTGTCGAGATACCCCTCGCTGGTGCTTGGCTCGCATCGCGTCCTCTTTTCGACAGCCACGGCGATGACGTCCGTGGATGGCAAGCTGATTGACACCAAGCATCCGGCGCGAGACAAGAACGGTTGCGTCTGGATCCCCCGCGAATTCCTGGCCGCCGGCCTGCCCCTTCTTCTCAATGGGGCCGTCTCGCTCTCCGGGGAAGGAGTTGCTCCGCCTGCTCCAGCGCCGCCTCGCGCGGCCGGCCAGGCATCGGAAAATGGGGGAATCGGCCTTGACGTCGCCGTCGCTTCCGACGTCGTCCGCTTGACGTTGGAGGGGGCGATGACGACCGCGGCTCAAGTGAGAAAAGAGGGAAGCGCCATTGTGGTGCAGCTTCCGAGAGGCCGCGTTTCCGCGCAGGGGAGGGATTTGGGCAGCGGAATAGCGGCGCGGTTGGATGTCGGGAACGACGGGCGGATGTTGCGGATTGAACTCGGGGAAGGGTTCAAGAGCTTTGAAACGCTGGACCTGCGAAATCCCGAGAGGCTCGTCATCCTGTTAAAAGGCGGCGGACAGGTGACGCCCTCGGTTCCTCCGGAACCTCCGGCCGCGCAGGGCGGCGAGGCCGAGCCTCAGGCCGGGCGGCCCTCAAAGGCGGCAAATCAATTTCTGGTAGTCATAGACCCAGGCCACGGGGGCGGCGACACCGGCGCTATCGGCAAAGGCGGGCTCCAAGAAAAAGATGTCGCCCTGGCCATTTCGCAGAAGCTGGCCGCTGTTTTGGAGAAATCAGGGGTCACAACGCTGCTGACCCGTTCCACGGACATCTACGTTCCCCTCGCTCAACGGACCGCCATCGCCAATTACAACCGCGCCGACGTCTTCATCTCGATCCATCTCAACGCCTCGCCTGCTTCCAGCGCGAAGGGCTCGGAGACCTATTTTATGAGCCGCGAGGCGACGGACCTCTGGAGCCGCCAGGTGGCCGAGAAGGAAAACGCGGCGCCGCCTGGAATTGAGGGAGGAAGCACGCTAACGATGGTTCTTTGGAATTTGGCCCAGACTCAATACATCGTCGAGAGCCAGGCGCTGGCGGCTTCGATCCAGGGCAGATTGAACCAGTTGCTTGGAACGCAGGAGCGTGGCGTGAGGCAAGCCCCGTTTGTCGTGCTAGAAGGGGCTCAAATGCCCGCTGTTCTCGTGGAAGTCGCATTTTTGTCGAATCCGGGCGAAGCAAGCCAGATCAATGACCCGGCCTTCCAGGACCAGGTCACGGAGCAAATAGCCAAGTCCATCCTGGAATTCAAGGCTCAAAATGGTTCCCAGACGCCACCAAACCCGAGTTAGCCTGACGGGGCTTTTCTGCGCCGCGCTGCTTCTCTTCGCCTGCGGCAGGGGCGCCGAAAAGGCGCAGCCCGCCAAGCCGGCGGCGGGAGGAGCAGAGCCGGCGGCTTTGGGCGAGTCTCCGGCGAGTGCTGTGACGCTGCTTTATCCGGATGCAGTGACCGGGCTGTTGACACCCTGCTTTGTGAAGATGTCCCTCAAGGGCGAGGCTCAGCAAGACATGGCGAGGGTCGCCGGGCGTTACATCGAGGGCCCCACCTGCGACGGGCAGAGCCAGCCGTTCTTGCAGGGCACGTCGCTAAGGGGGCTCTTCCTGCTTGACGGAGGCCTGATCGTACTCGATTTGACGGCGTCGGCAGCCTCGGGCGGGGGCAGCGATACCGAGAATGCAAGGGTTTACGGCCTTATTGACACGCTCTGTTACAACTTCAAGGAGATCAAGAGCGCGAGAGTCCTTGTGGACGGGAGGGAAGTGGAGACGCTCCTGGGCCACCTGGACCTGTCCAGGCCATTGCCTCCGGAGTGGGGCCTTGCCGCGCCGGGGCTGATGCCCGTTGAACCTCCGCCTTCCGCCGCGCCACCGCAAGCCCCGGCCGAGCAGCCAGCCGCGGCTCCTGCCACGGGCGCTTCCCAAAGCAGCGGGCAATAAGAATGGGACAGGGATGACAATCAAGGCCGCTTCGGTTCCGATTGGAGTCTTCGATTCCGGAGTGGGCGGGTTGACGGTCGTGTCCGCCATTCGCCGCGCGCTTCCAGGTCAACCCATCATATATTTTGGCGACACGGCCCGCGTTCCCTACGGCAACAAGTCGGCGCGGATTGTTGAGCGCTACTCATTGGAAATCGCCTCCTTTCTGGTTTCGCGCGGCGTGCGCTTTCTCGTCGTCGCCTGCAACACATCAAGTTCGCTGGCCCTGGCCGCGCTTGAAGCAAAGTACTCGGCCCTGCCCATATTGGGGATGATCGGGCCTGGCGCGCGCGCGGCCGTGGAGGCGACGGCGAACAACAGGATCGGCATCATAGGTACCCGCGCCACCGTACAAAGCGGCGCCTACGACAAAGAGGTGCGAAGGCTTTCGCCGCGGGCGGAAGTTTTCTCGCGCGCCTGCCCTTTGTTCGTTCCGCTGGTCGAGGAGGGGTGGGCCAACGAGCGCGTGGCGGAGGAGGTGGCTGCCCGCTACCTCGAACCGCTCCTTGAAGAGGGGATAGACACGCTGATATTGGGCTGCACCCATTATCCGGTGCTCGCGCCAGTGATATCGAAAGTGGCCGGCCCGTCCGTGACGCTGATTTCGTCGTCCGAGGCGGCGGCTGGGGAGCTTGCGTCGCGCCTTGGTGGCGGCGGCGCCCAAACCGGCGAAAGAGGGGAGCTTCGCTGTTTTGTCACGGACGCCGGGACCTATTTCAAGGAGGTCGCCGAGCGGATTCTGGGCGAGCCCCTTGCATCGCTCGAAGCAATTGACGAAGAAAGGTTGGTGGCACAGTGAGGAGTGACGGAAGACAGCCAGCGGAGATGCGCCCAGTGGTCATTCGCCCGGGATATCTGATCTACCCGGACGGTTCCTGCCTCGTGGAGTTCGGCAACACCAAGGTCGTTTGCAGCGCCTCGGTGGAGGACAAGGTCCCCCCGTTCATGCGCGGCACCGGCCAGGGCTGGATCACCGCCGAATACGGGATGCTCCCGGCGGCGACGCAACAGCGCACGGCGAGAGAGGCGAGCCGCGGAAAGCAAAGCGGGCGCACGCAGGAGATTCAGAGGCTCATAGGCCGCTCGCTACGTTGCGTCGCCGACCTGAACGGCTTTCCAGACAAGACCGTCTGGATTGACTGCGACGTTCTTCAGGCGGACGGAGGCACGCGGACGGCCGCCATCACGGGTTCTTACGTCGCCCTGGTGCTGGCTCTCAACAAGCTCAAGGAGTGCGGCGTGCTCTCGTCGCTGCCGGTGCGCCACGGCGTCGCCGCGGTTAGCGTGGGGATGCTTCGCGGCGAAAAGCTTCTGGACCTCAAGTACGACGAGGACTCAATTGCCGACGTTGACATGAACGTCGTGATGCCCTACGACGGAAGGCTGCTCGAGGTTCAGGGCACCGCCGCGCAC
>JAEMPZ010000226.1 GCA_022759065.1 Acidobacteriota bacterium
CCAGAAGAGGCGCGGTTTTCTGCGCCGGAACCATCACCCCGTAGCAGGCAAGGATAAATCCGGCCGCCAGGGTTCCGAACCAACGAAGTTTCCGACTCGCTTTACACATGACTCTCCCCCTTTCTTCAAACGCTCAAACCGGTTTCGTAACCTTCGCGCGCCGCCGATTCGACGTCGCGCACGGCGTTCGCATCTCCTATTACTCGAATATCCTTGACGATCTCCCTGAATCCTTCTGGCAGGGGCTTTGGCTTGAGCCCCGCGGCTATGAGCACCCAGTCGAAGGGCGGGAGCCTTTGTTCCCCGTTATCGTTCTTCACCACGACTCCGCCGTCATCAAAGGATGTTATCGTGGCGTTCAAAAGGACCTTGATGGAGCGATTCTCCTTGATGCGCTTCAAAGCCAGGTTGCGGCTGACCATCTCCATGTTGTTGGCCAACTCGGGCAGCATCTCTACAATCGTGACCTCGTGGCCGTCTTGCGCAAGAGTCTCCGCGGCTTCGATTCCAACCATGCCGCCGCCCAGCACCAGCACTCGTTTGCCCGCAAGCCGTTTCCCTTCCAGATAGAACTCGAGCGAAGCAAGCGTCGGGACTTTATCAAGGCCGGGGATGGGTGGGACATTTTGAGTCGAACCAGCCGCCCATACCAGCACTTCAGGATTGATTTTTTTCAGGAAAGCCTCATCCACCGGCTGATTGCGCATGATTGGAATCTCTTCCCGTTCCACGAGGCGCAACAAGCCGCGAAGCGGCTTTTGCATCGCCTCCTTTCCAAAAGAGAGGGGCGCCGCCCTGAATGTGCCGCCCATTTCCTTTGAAGCCTCGGCCACGATGACGCCGTGGCCGCGCTTCCAGAGGGTGATCGCGCATGAAAGTCCCGCCGGCCCGGCGCCAACTACGAGAACGCGTTTCTTCTTTTCCGCCGGGGTCATCGGCGGCTTCCCCACCGTGGGGTTCACGATGCACGAAATCCCCTTGCCGTTGGCGACGTTGTAGAGGCAGCCTTGCAGGCACGATCCGCACTCCACCACGTCATCGTAGGCTTTTTGTTGCCACTTGGCCGGAAGAGCCGGGTCGGCGACCAAAGGCCGCCCGAGAGCGATCGCGTCCATCAGTCCCTCGTCAAACAGCCTCTTGGCCCGTTCGTGGCCGCCCATTCTGCCCGCCGCGATAACGGGCAGCTTCGTGTTTTCCCTGACGAAGCGAAGAGCCTCCTCCTGCGGCCTTTCCGGCAGGGAGCCGTGGTGGTAGTACCATGGCGGCGCGGCGCAGGCATCACCCATGCCGGCGTGAACGGCTGCAACGCCGGCCTCTTCGGCGAGCTTCAGAAGCTGGCGCAGCTTTTCATCGGCGCCTGGGTTGAAGGGAAGCGGCCTCGTGACGCGAACCAAAACCGGGAGGGTTGAAGCCTCGCGAACCGCGCCGAGGACTTCTCGCGCGAAGCGCAGCGGGTCTTTGCCGTACGCGTCCTTTCTCTGGTTCGTTTCGGCCATCATAAACTGTTGGAGGAGATAACCGTGTCCGGCCTGAATCTCTATTGCGTCGAAGCCCGCTTCTTCGGCTTTGCGCGCCGCGTCGCCGAATGCCTCGACTATGGCGGTGATCTTTTCCGGCGCCAACTCTCGCGCCTCGGTTCCTTTGGCGGCGCACGAGCAGGCCGAAGGGGCGAGGGGAGGCAAGCCAGTGACCTTGGGATTGGCCGCCCTTCCGGCGTGGTTGAGGTTGAGGCAGGCCTTTGCGCCGCTCTCGTGAAGCACCGCCGTTATCTTGGAGAGTTCCTTGGCGCTGTAGTCGTTGTGAATGGTCAACTGCTTCGGGTGCTCCCGGCCTTCCCCGGTAACGGAGACCGGTTCCAGTATGACTAATGCCGCGCCCCCGCCGGCAACCGCCCGGTAAAAATGGAGGTGGCGCTCGGTGACTCTGCCGTCAGGAGTACCGAAGGCGGTCTTGACCGGCGCCATGAATATCCGGTTTCTGAGGCTTAATCCGCCCAAAGACCATTGCTTCACGAGCTCTTCCATGGAAGGTTCCCCTCAATGGCGTTTCCGCAAATCCTTTAAAATTATTTTCGCCGCCTTTTCGCCGGAGAGAAGCATGCCGCCGAATATCGGCCCCATCCTCGGGCCGCCATAAAAAGAGCATACGCTCATTCCGGCCAAATAAAGCCCTGGGAAGCAGGCGCCGGTTTTCTTTACGACGAAGGCTTCGGCCGCCTCCGCGTCCATGGGCCCCTCTCCTGTGTGCTCGCCCTTAAGCAGGCCCCGCTTCGCCAGGAGCTGCGCGGCGACGAACTCGTGGCCGGTCGTGTCCGCGACAGCCCTAGCGTCAAAGGTTATCGGGTCAATTGGCAGATTATCGCCAAGGAATGTCCTGTTTGCGACGACGCCGGTGACCCGCCCCTCCTTCACGACGAGGTCCTCAAGGTACGTAAGATTGAATAACGCCGCGCCTGAGCGCAGGGCCGCGAGAACCAGCCCGGCCGCCAGTTCGGCGGCGCTGGCCACCAGAAGGCCATTGCCCGCTTCTTGGCATTGAACATTAAGCTCCTCCAGAAGCGGAGAGGTTGTTTTCTCGACGACCAGATCGGGCATGCCCATTCCGCCGCCCCAAATGCCGCCGCCGGGCGCGAGGCGCTTTTCGAGAATCGTGACTTTGAGCCCTTCCTGCGCCAACCGCCAGGCGCAAACCAGGCCGGACGGCCCAGCGCCGACGATTATGGCGTCGCTTTGAAGATGGCCGAGAAAACGGCTCGTGTAAGACCCGATGATGGCTCGCGAAACTTCGGCTTCAGAGCTCATAAGCGCGGCCTATTCGTGGTCGTGGCAGCCATGAAAGCCCTGGTCGTGGCAGGACTCGCCGGACGCGGACAGGCTTCCTTCAAGGAAACGTTTTACCACATCGTCGGGGGCGCCTGCGCCCGAAACGCCTATCACGACCTGGATGCCGAAGTCCTCAAGCATGGTAACCGCCCTGGGGCCCATGCCTCCAGCCAGGATGGTGTTGACGCCCTGCTCCTTGAGCCAGGTCGGAAAACTACCCTGCTCGTGGGGAGGCGGAACCGCACTTACCGACGAGACGATCTTCCTTGCCTTCTCGTCAACCTCGAAGATGGCGAAACGGTCCGCGCCGCCAAAGTGCTGAGAAAATCTTCCATTGACCACCGGCACCGCAAGTTTTTGCATTTGTAGCTCCTTAAGTTGGATTTATTAAAAACCAGCTAACATAAGGCCTCCGCCCAATGCGAGGCCCGCAACCACGTTCACAGACTTGACCTTCACGAATTCCCACGGCGATTCGGCCAATAACGGCAACATGCCGTGGCCGTCCTGAACGGCGGACGAGGCCGCGAGAACCGAAAATGGAAGAATACCACGCGCGAAGAGGGTCACGAAAATGAGGTGAGGGCCCGACTCGGGGATAATTCCGACCAGCACCGCCGCCACCAGGGCCATTTCCGGATGAGCCTTTATCCAGCCTTCCAGTGGCAAATTCGCGGCGTTCATCCAGGCCAGGAGCAAGAGCACGCCCGCAACCCATAGAAATAGTTTTGGGAGATGTTTTTTTGCGACGTGTTCGTAGAGGTGCTCTTTGAGGAAATGTTCCGGCACGGTAAAAACGACTAAAAAGGCCAGGGCCGCCACAAGCAACAGCGTCCAGCGGATCCAATTCCAGTTTTCCGGGCCTATCCAGCCAAGAGCCGTGGCCACTATAAACAATGCAAGCGTAAGGCAGAGGGTAGCTCGCTGAAGGCTGCACTCTATGAATGAGGCGCGCAGAAATCTTGCCGGCCCCTTGGCCACCTCCGCGGCGTGGAGGACGATTCCCTCGGGGCAGCAACCTTTTTTATAAAACCGCGGCCTTGCGACCCGGTCCAGCAAGAGAGCCACCACGACGCCAAATGTGAACAGGAGGGCGAACAGGAGCAGCGCACGGCCTGGAAAAAGGGCAAGCATGACGAATGCCTCGTCGCCGCTTGAGGCGATCATCGCCCCCGCAAGCGTTCCGAGGCTAATCATGCCGTGGGTGTAAAGGGTCACGTCCGTAAAAGCCCCCAGGCATCCGGGGACGGTCCCAACGAGCGCCACCGCGGCCGTTTTGAAGATTCCGCCCCGTTGCAGCCAGTTACCCAGAACGCCAGCCGAGAAAATCTGAAGGTATTCCACCAGAAGCATCATCACGAAGACAAAGCCGGTGATCATCAGGGTGTCGGCGAGAATTGCCGTGAAGTTCATGGCACTTGTCCCTTTGGTTCGCCTCTCGCGGCGTCGAAAAAGTATCGGCCCTGGCGGAACAGGCCGCGCGCTTTGCCTTCTCGAACCAGCGCTTCCAGGACCTTCAGGGTTCCTGGCGCGCTTGTCCCCAGGCCGGCGCAGATGTCCTCCAAGGTGCACGGCCGCCGCCAGAGCATCTCAAGGACGGGAGCGGCCTCATCCGGCGCCACCGGCGCCCGCTTGACGGGCCTGGGCGGTTCGGCGATCACCTCGGCTCTCGGTTCAAAGAAGGAGCATAGCTGTTCCAGGCGCTCAAGGCCAAGCGGGAAAACAAAATCACGCGAACTTGGCCTTATGGGGGTGTTCAGTTGAATTTTGTCCGGCTTGAAGCGCTTTGCCCGTTTCGCGATCTCGCGCAACCGTTTTGGCTGTTCGGTCATTCCCTGAATGACCATGACCTCAAGCCAGATAGGCTTTCTGTAGCTTTCGCGGAAGAGGACAAGCCCTTCGGTCACCTCTTCAAGCGTAAGGCCATTAACCGGCCTGTTGACCCACTGAAAGAACTCCTCGTCGCCGGCATCAAGGCTGGGAATCACGAGATCGCAGAGCGCCGCATCGCGACGTATTTGCTCTTCCTTGAAGAGCGCGCCGTTGGTCAAAAGCGCGATGGGAATGTCAGTCGCGGCCTTGATGCCTTCAACCAGCTCGCCCAGGCCGCTGTAAAGCGTGGGTTCTCCCGAACCGGCGAGCGTTATGAAGTCCGGCTTCGACGCTTTTGCCCTCGCGATGACCTCGTGCAAAAGCCCTTGAACAGGGAAAAACGGGGCGCGCTCGGCGGTCAGCTTGGTAGTTGGGCCGAGTTGGCAATAGACGCAGTCGTAGGAGCACGTCTTGAAGGGGACGAGGTCCACGCCAAGGCTTCGGCCAAGCCTGCGGCTTGGCACTGGGCCGTACACGCGGGCAGACAAACGATGTTCCGATGGCGCCGCCGTTTTCTGGTCGCGAGAGGTTTCCTGCATGTCACCCTACCTTTCAAGGACCGCCTTCAGCATCGCGCGTTCCGCCTTTGCCACGCTTCCGCCCATGACCCTGGCCATGGAACCGCCGAAGAGCCTGCCCATCAGGCGCGTATTCGTCTTGGATACCAAAACCGCTCCGTCATCGTCTTCGTAAACGGCGAAGGTACAGGGCATGAGACAAGCGACGCGGCGGTTGTCCTTGAGTACTTCGGTGGCGTGGTGGGGTTCGCAGAGCTTTATGAGATGGACCTTTGGCGCTAAGAATACCTGTTTCTTCTCAAAGCTGTCATTCATGCGCTTCGAGTCGCTTAAGAGCCAGCCCGCGCCGAGCACGGCCTGTTCAAGCCGCGAGACCGTTTCATCGAAGCCATAGAGGCTCTTGTGGACTTGGATCATGCGCGCCCGCATCAGCGCCATAACCCATCCAGCCGTGAAGACCAGCCCGCAAACGAGCCCCGCGACGAAAAGCGTCGCGTTCATGCCATCTCCTTAACCTGTGCAAATCCTTGCCGCATCACCGCCGCACGTGCCTCCGCGCCAAAGCCTTTCTATGCCTTGTGGTTCTATTCCTCACGGGGAGAGGCGTTGCGCATAGCCTCAAGCTGCTTCTCGAGCTCGTCCACTTTTTTACGTAATGTCTCAACCTGAGACCAAGCGTCACCTCTTCCCGGGATTTGGGCGCCGGGCCAAACCTCGTTGCCTCCGCCAAAGCAGCGGCCTCTTCCGCCGCCCCATGGAATGCCGTTAAAGCCCATGCCTCTTGGTTCTTGGCCTTCGGTTTCGAGGCGCCTGCATCCGCGCCCGCGCCCGCCAAAATAACCTCGACTTTCATTTGCGTACATGTCAAACCTCCTTCTAAACTAGGTTAAGCGTTCCGCGTCTTTTTGCGTTTGCGGCGATTGCAAACCATCATGACCCGCGCAGCGGCACGAACGCCCGCGTCGCGTCGGCCCTCCATGCACCGGACATTTGCCTTTCGGCCACGGGCGGACAAAGATCGGGCCGTCTGTGATGACCAGCGCCTTTTGTTCAAATAGAACGCTTGCCACCTTGGCCCTGGCTTTTGAGAGCAGCCGCTGGTAAGTGGGCCGCGAGATTGCCATGCGCGTCGCCGCCTCCTCCTGGTAAAGCCCCTCGCAATCAGCAAGCCGCAGCGCCTCAAGCTCGTCCAGGGCCAGGCTGACCATTTCAAGCTGGCCCATTGGGACGCCAAGCGGCTTCACCCCCCGTAATTCGGGTTTGGATTGAACTCTTCTTGGTTGAATCGGTCTTGGCATATCGGCCCTTTCCGCCTTCCCGCCGCGCCCTTTGACCGCTCCTGCGCGCGGCGTCCATAAAGAACATATGTCCATTTCAATTTTTTGTCAAGTGCCGC
>JAEMPZ010000182.1 GCA_022759065.1 Acidobacteriota bacterium
GAATGCGACCTGCACCTTGCCCCCTGAAAAAGCTATTTTGGACAGGCGTGATGTTAAATTTTGAATGTTGAATTGTGGTAGAGCATTTATTATTCAAAGCAGTACCACAATTTAAAATTGAGAATTTAAAATCCAACATTTGTCCTCACTGTGGTTCGCGTTGCGAGGCCGCACTCACTTCCTTTTGCAAGCGCCCCGGCTAAATTCTCATTCGAATAGGCAGGATTACGGTCATGAGCCCGCTGAACTGAAGCCGTTTCTGGATCGCAAAAGCCGTGTCGTTGTGCAGCAGGCGGTAGTAGAACTTCTCCTTAGCGAAGACGAGTTTTCCAAGGAAGAAAACGGCCTTGGGGAATTCACGGCCGATTTCGCCGCAAAGGGACTCGGCCTCCTGAAGGACGTCGGTGCCGATGCGGTAACGGTATTCAGCGCGAAGCCCCATGTTCCTTGCCAGGTCCACGTAGCGCTTGAGGTTTTCCTCGGTGCTTTTTTCCAGGCGCTCCAGTTCTCCATGGCCCTTGAAGGCGCCGGAGTCAACCGCCCCGACCGAAAGAAAGAGGACGTTTTTGTAGTAGCCGGGAAAGAGCCGCATGATGTTGAGGAGCGAGTGAATACCGAGGCCGCCATATCCTGAAACAAGAAGCGCGGCCACCGGCTGGTTTCGGTCAATCGGTTCGGCTTCCGCCGCCAACGGAGCGGACGACGGAATTTGCGTGAGGATGGTGTCCAGTTGGCCGATTTCCGCGCGCACCCCCTCGTAGTGGCGCTTGATCAACAAACAGATCGTAATGAATGAGGCCGTGATGACCAGGGTCAGCCAACCGCCCTCTTTGAACTTTTCCAGCGTGGTTACGACCAAGATGACGGCGCAAAGCATGAAGGTCGCCCCGTGCAGCGCAAGGTTTTTCCACCACCCTGGTTGAAGATGGCGCTCGCGGACCCAAAACCGGCTCATGCCGAGCTGTGTCAGGCTGAACGTCAGAAAGACGTTGATGGAATAGAGGACTACCAGCAGGAAAACCTGCCCTTTGGTGTAGATCATCACCAGTGCCGCGGCAACGGCCATCAGGACTATTCCGTTTCTCGCGACAAGCCGTTCGGAGAGGTTGGCAAAGCGGTGCGGAGCGAAGGAGTCCATGGCCATATTGGCCAGAACCCTTGGCCCGTCAATGAATCCAGCTTGCGCCGCCACGAAAAGCAGCGCTCCCTCGGATACGAGCGTCACCACCACCAGCCAGACCCCGACCTGCCACCCGCCGGCCTGCCATGAGCCGAAGACCCTCTCCAGAAGGACGGCGTTCATGGTCTTGCCCTCCTGCGGCGCCGCTTGCCAGAGGAGATAGCAGGCGAGAATGCCGCCGGCGGTAAAGATCAGCGATCCCGCCATGTAGAGCATTGTCCGTTTTGCCGTGGCCACGCGCGGCTCCTTGAGAATCTGGATGCCGTTGGATACAGCCTCGATGCCCGTGTAGGTTCCTCCGCCCAGCGAATAGGCCCTGAGGAAGATCATCAAAAGCGCCCACCAGCCCAGAGTTCCAAGGTCGCTGGACAGTTGGCGATGGGTTTCGCTGGCTATTTGAGGCAGGCGGCCAACGTGGGCGAAAATGCCGTAGGTGATCAAGAGCAGGTGCGTCGCCAGAAAGACGAGAAATATGGGCAGAAGCGTCTTGATGGACTCCTTCACGCCTCTGAGGTTAAGCAGAAGGAGGACGAAGAGGGCCGCAAGTTCCATCGGGAGCCTGTAAGGCTGAGCGCTCAATGGCATGAAACTCAGTATCGCCTCGACCCCCGAACAGATTGACACGGTGATCGTTAGAACGTAGTCCACGACCAGGGCGGAACCGGACACGACGCCGGCCGTTGGTCCCAATAACTTGGTGGCCACGAGGTAGCCGCCTCCGCCGCTGGGAAAATGTTCAACCACGTGGCTATAGGAAATCGAGAGCATCAGGACCGTAATCGCCGTCAGCAGCGCGAGAAAAATCGCCAAGTACTCGTGGCCCAAAATGGCGCGAAAAGCTTCGTCAGGGCCGTAAGATGATGACGATAGGCCATCCGCTCCAAGCCCCACCCACGCCAAGAAGGCGACGAGGGCCAGCTTGTGAAATACCTGTGGGTCTTTCAGATCGCGGGGTTTGCCAAGGACAAGACGCTTGAGGGCGCCACCCCATCCCTCTTTCTTGGGAGCCGGTTCCGGCAAGCCGGATGGCTCCTCTGGTAGCTCGATCAAGTTGTTCTCCAGGCGGCGGCATGGCGCGGTGACGACCGCCGCGGGCGGCATTATACCACAGTGCCTTGGTGCCTTGGTGGTGAGCTGGCAGGGGCGTTTGCCGCTTGAATTAGCCGGGCGCGTGGAATACTCTATATCACCTTGGGAGGCCGTTTGCTCGAAAACTCCAGAAAGCCCCAGTGGTTCAGGGAAAACATTCAGCGGCTGGCGGTTGGAGAAGCGGCGAGCGAAGTGCTGCGGACCATCCGCGAGAACCGCCTCGCGACCGTGTGCACTTCCGCGGCATGCCCGAACAAGGGCGTCTGCTTCGCCGAGGGCACGGCCACTTTCATGATACTTGGTGATGTCTGCACGCGCGCTTGCCGCTTCTGCAACATTTCGACGGGAAAGCCCGAGCCAACCGACTACGATGAGCCGAGGCGCCTCGCTGACGCGGCTCTGGCGCTCAAGCTGCGCTTCGTGGTCGTGACATCCGTTTGCAGGGACGACCTGCCCGATGAGGGAGCCTCGGCTTTTGCCATGACCATCGCGGCGCTCAAGGAGCGAATTCCCAAAGTCAAGGTCGAGGTTCTTACCCCGGACTTTTCGGGACGGGACGATTGTCTGCAAACGGTTTTGGATGCGGGCCCCGACGTGTTCAACCACAACCTGGAAACGGTGAGGCGTCTCACGCCGCGCCTGCGCGCGAAAGCGCGCTACGACAGGTCACTTGGCGTCCTGGCAAGAGCCCGCGAGCTTGCGCCGGAGATTCCAACCAAGAGCGGCCTGATGGTTGGGCTTGGAGAAACTCGGGACGAGCTGCGCGAGACTTTCGCGGAGTTGGCGAAGGCCGGCGTGAGCCGCCTGACGATCGGGCAGTACCTTCAGCCGTCGCGCCTGCACCATCCCGTCGCAAGGTATTACGAGCCCGGCGAGTTTGACGAGCTGCGCCTGGAGGCCAAGGCCGCCGGAATCGGCGCCGTCCTGGCGGGGCCCCTGGTCCGGAGTTCATACCACGCCGGGGCGTTTACTTAAAAAAGGAGATGAAGGGCACAAAGAGCGGATAATGGATCAAAGATGAGGGACGAGGGAGGCAGGGAAGACGGCGGGCGGAAGACGCCGGACGGCAGTTGCAGGAGGCATCCCCAGATGCCGATTGCGGTAATCCATGCGAGGGGCCAATGGCTGAATCGTGCGAAGTGCTGATCATAGGCGGCGGGCCAGCCGGATACGCGGCGGCTCTTCAGGCGGCGCGCAAAGGCTTTGCCGTTACGCTTGTAGAGAAAGAGGCCATAGGCGGAACGTGCCTCAACAGAGGTTGCATCCCGACGAAGGCGCTCCTTTCGGCAACGGAGCCTTTGGACCGACAGGAGGCCTGGGGCGAGATGGGGCTGCGGCCGCAAGGCGGCCTCTTTGTTGACACGGATGCTTTGCGCTCCTTCTCTTCCCGCTGCGTCGAGAAGCTCGTGGGCGGGGTAGAGTTCCTTCTCGAAAAGCGAAAAGTGAGAATCTTGCGCGGCGAGGGGCGCTTCGCGGCGCCGGGCCTCGTCACGGTGGCTGGCGCTGATGGAATCGTCACCGAGCTTGCGCCGGAACGCGTCTTGATAGCGACGGGCTCTCGGTCGCACGCGCTCTCGATGGCGGCCGAGGACGGAGAGCGCGTTGTCTCTTCGGACCGGCTTGTGACGGTGCCCTCTGTTCCAGAAAGGCTCGTCATCATAGGCGCCGGCGTCATCGGGCTTGAACTGGGGACGCTCTATAGAAGGCTCGGTTCGAAGGTTACGTTCATCGAGATGCTTCCGGGCCTTTTCCCCTTCTGTGACAACGACGTCGCCGCGCACGCTTCCGCGGCTTTCAGAAAGCAGGGGCTCGTTTTCAACTTCAAGGCGGCGCTGACGGAGGTTCAAACCGCCGGTCCCGCTTGCAAGATAATCTTCAAAAACGCCAAGGGGGAGGACCAGTTCCTTGAAGCCGAGATGGTGCTTGTGGCGGTGGGACGCGATCCCAAGAGCGATGGCCTGGGCCTTGAAAAGGCGGGAATCGAGACCAATGAGAGAGGCTTTGTGAAGACCGGCGAACACTGGCAAACCACGGCGCCGGGCGTCTACGCGGCGGGAGACGTGCGAGGAGGGCTGATGCTGGCGCACAAGGCCACCCATGAAGCGCTCGCCGTGGTGTCTCATTGGGCCGGAGAGGCCGAGCCCATGGAGAAGCCTTACATCCCAAACGTCGTCTACACGCATCCCGAGCTGGCCGTCGTAGGGCTGACCGAGAGCCAGGCGAAAGCCCAGGGCGCAGCGCGCCTGAAGGCGGGCAAGTTCCCTTTCCGGGCGAATGGCCGCGCGATAACGGCTTCGGACGAAGAGGGCCTCGTAAAAATCATCGCCGATCCTACAACGGACGAAATCCTGGGCGCGCAAATTCTCGGCCCTTCGGCTTCGGAACTGGTCCATATTATCTCGGTGGCGATGAGTTCCGGGGCGAGGCTCAAGGACCTCCGCCACGTCATCTTCGCCCATCCGACGCTCTCGGAGACGGTCCACGAGGCAATTCTAGCGGCGGCCGGCGAGCCGCTTCACCAACTATAATGGACGAAGGGCTTAAGAAAGACAGGTTATTAGCAGAGACGGACTGTAGGCTGTTAGCAGGGAAAGTATGAAGTATGAAGGCAGAAGTATGAAGGGATGTGCTTAACTTTCATTAAGTTAAGAAGAAAGTACAACACTTCAACCTTCATCATTCAAACTTCATACTTGCTCCTTACAGTATACAGCCTCGGCACTTGCGGAGTCAGCAGCTCATGACGAATGACATCCTTGTCATAGAGGACAACCCGGACACCACGGAGCTGCTTGGCGAGTTTCTTGCGGCGTATCCCTTGACCGTCATCACCGCCTCCAGTGCCTCGGAGGGACTTGATGCCGTGAAGGCGAGGCAGCCAGTCATCGTTTTATTGGACTACAAGCTGCCTGACGAAGACGGCCTCACGCTTCTTCCGAAGATCCTCGCGCAAAACCCGCGCACGCAGGTCATCCTCATGACCGCCTACGCAACGGTGCCGCTGGCGGTTGAAGCGGTGCGCATCGGGGCGCTGGATGTCCTCCCAAAGCCATTCGGCACTGATCAGTTGGACATTGTCCTCCAGCGGGCGCTGCGCGTCGCCGCGCTGGTCGCCCGAAGTTTTGACGGCAGGGAAGAGCTTGAACGGCGCTTCATGAGCCCCAACCTGATCGGGGAATCGCCCGCCTTTCTGAAGGCGCTGCGGCTTGCCGGCGAAGTCGCGGCAACCGAGGCCACCGTTCTGATTACAGGCGCGAGCGGCACCGGCAAAGAGCTTTTCGCGCGCGCCATCCACTTCAATTCGCCAAGGAAACTCAAGCCTTTCTTCCCGATTAACTGCTCCGCCATTCCAGACTCGCTGCTTGAGAGCGAGCTCTTCGGTTACCGCAAGGGCGCATTCACCGGGGCCGACAGC
Source organism: Acidobacteriota bacterium (assembly GCA_022759065.1). Classification (GTDB taxonomy): domain Bacteria; phylum Acidobacteriota; class UBA4820; order UBA4820; family DSQY01; genus JAEMPZ01. Next base: position 5,685 of record JAEMPZ010000182.1, read on the forward strand.
GACAGGCAGGGCATCTTCGCCACTTCAGATGGCGGCACCGTCTTTCTGGACGAGATAGCCGAAACCTCGCCCGCCTTTCAGGCCAAGCTATTAAGGGTGATCGAGGAGAGGCAATACCTTCCCCTTGGCGCGACGGAGCTTAAACGATGCAACGTCAGGATACTAGCCGCCACGAACAAACCGCTTGAGGAGTGGGTCGCGGAAGGGAAGTTCCGCGAGGATCTCTACTACCGCATAAACGGGTTTGAAATAAGGCTTCCCTTGCTCAGGGAGCGGCAAAGCGACATCGCTATTCTGGCTGAACATTTTTTGAGCGAGATCTCGCGTTCGCAAGGCAGGGCCAAGCCTCCATCGCTTGGAAAGGGCGCGCTCGAAGCGCTCGCCGCTTACTCGTGGCCTGGGAACATCCGCGAGCTGCGAAACAAGCTCCAGATGGCCTGCATCCTTTCCACGGGCGACGTGCTAAAGCCCCAGGACATCTTTCCCAAAGGGGACTTTTGGCCACGCTCCCAGGCCTCGGAACGCTGGATGCTTCCGCAAGAAGGCGTCAAATGGGAGTCGCTCGAAAAGGATTTTTTGGGCCAGGCTTTTGAGCGCTCCGGCCGCAACGTTTCAAAAGCGGCCAAGCTTCTAGGCATGTCGCGCGCGACCTTTCGCTACCGCATGAGGAAGTTCGGCCTTCGCGAAGAGTAAAATAATTGACGATATCATTCACAAAGTGGCCCATATGAGCCAGAAGTGTCGCTTTATGCAAACGGCCATTTTCCGCAACCCACTGCAATACAACGGCTTCTCCTTTGAGTCCTCGTTACGCCTATTTGGCATTCACTTTGCTAGTTAAGCCACCGGGTAACGAGGAGGGGCCAGCATGGTATTGGCCACGGGGGCGCCCACCCCCCCGTGGCCAACGTT